>CAIUAS010000165.1 GCA_903897205.1 uncultured Gammaproteobacteria bacterium | reverse complement strand
CGTAAAATAGAAACCCGCTATGAAAGTAATGGGGTAAGTAATATTTTTTTAAGTTTTGAGCCATTAGCGGGGAAACGATTTGTAACTATTGCACCACGCCGAAGACGATTAGATTGGGTAGCTCATATACAGCATTTAATAGAGAATATTTATACAAAAGCTGCGAGAATTATTTTGATAGTAGATAATTTAAATATTCATACAGGAGCGGCTTTATATGAAACTTTGCCGCCACAATGAACCAGGAAAATACTTGATAAATTAGAAATCCATTACACGCCTAAACATGGGAGTTGGCTGAATATAGCAGAGATTGAATTAAGTCATTTGGCTCGACAGTGTATAAATCGTCGAATTGGCACTCAATTTAAGGAAACCTTAAGGAACACTTAATATTTCCTTAAGGAAACTGTTGTAGCATTGCAGCTTTCCAAAATAGAAGTAAATGTGAGGTAAAAGTGTAATGTATACAGCTGAAAATATTCAACAGCAATTGAAAATTCAAAAGGAGTATAAAGAAATAGCTTCGTACGGTAAAGTGACGGAAGAAAAAGCAAAGTTGCTTCTGTTAACTGAAGCGCAAATATTACAATTAAATGCGTTGAAAAAACATATTTTTGGAGCGGAAAAATATAAAAACTTTGCTAGGGAAGCGCAACTTAATGAAGCTATGACAAAAGAAATGACATCTTGGTTTGGTGATTATCAAATATACTCTCAATTTGAGAAGAAGTATGATAATGCATTCGTAATGCAATCTCAGTTGAAGGCAACTATTGACTCAGCCTATGATAGTGCATCAGATTGTGACGATTCATCGGATTATGATGATTCAGCAGATGTGGATGTTACGGCTAATGTATTAACGCCGCAATTAACGTTAGAGCAAGAAAATATTGATCCTAAAAAAAGGAATGGAGCTAATTTTGTTGCAAGCTTTATGTCTTTAGGGTTCAACTCAGAAAAGACTGAGTCTGATAGGAAAAATAAGAGAATAAGAATGGGCGAACAAATTCAGAGTGAAATTGTAGTCCAAAATGCCAGTAATCAAATAAAATATTATTTCCAATAAAGAAAAGTATTTTTTATTCCCTGTAAAACCGAAGAGCATTTTTGCAAATGCTCTTCGGGATTAGTGCAGTTTATACTTTATCTGCGTTTACTAAGCTGTAACCAGACCGCGTTGGGCTGCCTGCGCCGTGTTTTTCGTCGTGTGGCGTAAAGTCCATTTCAATTTTATCGTAATTCAATCCAAGGATTTCTAAAGGGCGTTTGTCTTTGCAGTTGTTGTCGCCTTGAAGTTGATAGTTGCTTAATAAAACGTTGCTCAGTTTATATTTGATATAAGCTTCACCGTTGTTGTGGCAAACATGAATATCTACTTCATCAAATGCTTTTCCATTGTCGCGTTTGCCGCAAGTCGCAATGAAAAGATCGGGGGTTGCCTTGCAGATTTCTTTCGTGATGCTAATAGGGCTCAGCGTTGGGTTGGTGCCTTGACGATCAACTGAGTTACCTGGAGTGGTATTGATATTGCGGTTAACGGTGAAACCGAGAGAGTCAACTTCAATCCATTTTTCATATTTTTTCATAGTCGATTGTCCTTCAATACCTTTAATCTTCATATAAATTGCCATATAAACTCCTTGAGTTAAGTGCTGGATAATAAATAACGTCGTATCGACAAAGTAATGAGCTTAAATTCATAAGATAATTTATTTGTCATGTGTTATAGTATAGGCTGGTATGGATGGTGTCAATCGGGAAAATACCGGCATACGAAAATATCAGAAAGTGATATCTTACTTTTTTATAGTCGCTATGTTTATTGGGCGAATTAGATTAATGCGATTTTTCGGCTTATTATCAGTGTATTCTGGAATTTTTGCATTAGCGTTCCTGATAAAGTGAATTAACTTTAAATTTAATTTTAGGGAAGAATAGCTTGTTATCGACTTATCATCGGCAGTTGGCTCAGCGGGCAATTACTTTCATAGACGCATTAATTTGCCAGCAGATTAATGCTGTTATGCATCATGTGCATTTTAAAAAGTTAGAGGCTTCCTGGCGTGGTATTTATTATTTAACGGAGCAAGTTGCTGGAAATAATGACAAGCGCATTAAGTTGAAACTGATCTCGTGGTCGTGGCAGGAATTAAGTAAAGACTTGGTGCGTGCAGTAGAGTTTGATCAAAGCCAATTTTTTGCAAAGATTTATAATGCTGAGTTTGGCCAAGCCGGCGGTGAACCATTTGGGTTGCTGATTGGTGATTATTATCTTAGCCATCGTAATACTGAAATTAATGGGGCAAATGATTTAATAGTTTTGCAAAGTATCGCAAAAGCGGCCGCCGCTGCTTTTGCACCTTTTATTACTTCCGTAGCCCCTTCCTTATTTGGAATAAATGATTTTGCTGAATTTGATAAACCGTTTGATTTAGAGCGAACTTTTCAGCAAGCGGAATATCAGCAATGGAAACGGCTGCGTCAGGATGAAGATGCTCGTTTCGTGGGTTTAGTATTACCGCAAGTATTAATGCGTTTGCCTTATAATCAAACTTCTTCTATTAATTATCCTCTTCGTTTTACAGAAAATGTCGCGAATTCGCGCCAGGATTATTTATGGGGCAATGCCGCTTATTGTTTTGCGGCCGTGGTGGCTAGGTCGTTTAGCCGTAGTGGTTGGTTTGCTGAAATTCGCGGTAAGCCTGCTAATAATGCCGGTGGCGTAGTGGTTGATTTACCAAAATATCTTTTTCCAACTGATGCGAGTCAATTTGCATTTAAATATGCGACTAATATTTGCATGACGGATCGAAAAGAAAAGTTATTAACAGATTTTGGTTTTATTACTTTAACTTACAATCAATATACGGATTTGGCTACTTTTTATGCCTGCTCTTCTATTCAAAAGCCTAAAAAATATGAGCGGCATCGTGCAAATCAAAATGCGAATTTATCTAGCATGTTGCATTATATGTTATGTGTTTCGCGCTTTGCGCATTATCTGAAAATAATAGCGCGCGATAAAATAGGTAGTTTTGCTGCAGCGCATGAGTGTGAGCAATTTTTACAAGAGTGGTTATATCACTATACGGCAGATAGCTCTGATTTAAGCGATGATTTAAAAGCTAAATATCCTTTGCGTGAAGCCAAAGTACAAGTGTATGAAAGCATGGGCAGCCCAGGCAAGTATTTATGCACCATTCATTTATGTCCACATTATCAATTTGATCAATTAGAAACCTACTTACAACTTAAAGCTGAATTAATTCGAACTGCATAGGAGATTTTTTATGGAAGCTAAACACTATTATGAAAATGGGCAGTTGCAAAAAGCGATCGCTGTTATTACAGAAGAAATTAAAAAAGAACCACAAGCAATTAATAAGCGAGATTTTTTATGCGAATTATTATGTATTGTTGGTGAGTTGGAGCGCGCCGATAAACAGCTTGATATTATTGTTCAACAGGATGCTCGCGCAACCGTAGGTGCCGCATTAATGCGGCAATTAATTCGTGCAGAGGAGGCGCGTCAACAATGTTTTAAAGACGGCCGCTTGCCGGAATTTATCGGTGAACCCAGCGCGTCTTTGCAATTACATTTACAAGCCATGATGGAGTTACGTGAAGGTAGTTCACGATTAGCTTGCCAATATTTGCAGCAGGCAGAAAAAAAACGTCCTTTAGTGCAAGGCGAATGTAATGGGAAATCCTTTCAAGGATTGCGCGATTTAGATGATACGTGCGCTAGTTTTTTTGAGGTACTCACTAGCAATGGTAAATATTATTGGATTGCATTTGAGCAGGTTAAACAAGTTGAATTTCGCGCGCCTGAACGTCCGATTGATTTAATCTGGCGGCGCGCGCACATGACATTATTCAATGGTCCTGAAGGTGAAATTTTTATGCCGGCTATTTACGTTAATACCTTACCTGAAGATGAAACTGCAAAATTAGGCCATAAAACAGCTTGGCCAGGTGGTGAAGATAAACCGGTTGTAGGGATAGGGCAACGCTTATTTTTAATAGGTGATAATGCCATTTCCATGCTGGAAATAAACGAATTGAATAGGGATGGATAAAATTTTATGACACACATTAGTAATAAACAAGGGGTTATTAGCTCAATTTTAGATAAATTAATAGATGACGCTCCTGATAACGTGCACGAATCGGTAAAAGCACGCCATCAACAATTAATTGAACTTTATCAAAGTGTACGCCGTGATTTAGAAAACTTATTAAACACGCGTGTTTCTGGGCTGAACTGGCCACCTGAATGGCAGGAGTTAAATATTTCTTTAATTGCTTATGGTCTTTCCGATTTTATGAGTGATTCACTCATGGCACTGCCAACACAAACTGAATTTTGTGAAAAATTAGCAGGTATTATTCAGCGTTTTGATCCGCGATTTAAATCGGTGCAGGTAAAATTATTACAAGCGAAAGATAAAGCAGATAGGACATTAAGAATGCGAATAGAAGGGTTATTATATGCAGAACCTGTGCCAGAGCCCATTGTATTTGATTCTGTTTTAGAGCCAGAAACCAATTACTTTTCAGTGACTGAAAATTCATACACTTAAGCAGGATGATATATGATGGACGATGAATTATTAGCATATTATCAACGGGAGTTAACTTTTATACGGCGTTTAGGGGCTGAGTTTGCCGAGAATCATCCGAAAATTGCAGGTCGGTTGCGACTTGGTGACAATGTAGTGGAAGATCCACATGTGGCTCGGTTAATAGAAGCATTTGCTTTTACTAATGCACGCATACGCCATAAGTTAGATGATGAGTTTCCTGAGATCAGTGATGCGTTATTAAATATATTGCATCCGCAGTATTTAGCGCCGCTACCGGCTATGTCGTTAGTCCAATTTCAGCCTGATGCGCAGAAATTATTGGCAAGCAAGATCATACCGGCAAACACCTTATTAGAAACAGACAAAAACCATGGCGAGAGTTGTTGTTTTACAACGCGTTATCCAGTTGAACTTTTGCCAATCAAAGTGGAGCAAGCAACGTTAAAAAGCAAGCCTTTACAGGCGCCGATGCTTCCGCAGTTAAATAATGCTTCTGCTATTTTACGCATAAGTTTGCGCTGTTTGAAAAAAGAGTTGGCTTTTAGTGAATTAGGCATTAATCATTTACGGTTTTTTATTAATGCGCAGTCACAGCATGCGTATGCATTATATGAATTACTATTTAATCACACGATTGGCATTGCATTGGCTCATTCACCAACAGATAGTAACCCTATCGTGCTAAATAAAAATTGCTTGCAAGCAGTTGGGTTTGCGGAAGAAGAAGGACTGCTGCCTTATAGTAAACGTACTTTTATGGGGTATCGCTTGCTTACTGAATTTTTTGCTTTTCCTGAAAAATTTTTATTTTTTGAGTTGAATAATTTAGCGGAGGTTATTAAGCAAAAATTTATTACGCCGGATGCGTCATTGAATATATATTTCTATTTAAAGCAATTAAATTCTGATTTAGAAAAAACGCTTAACGCGCAGTTTTTTGCCTTAGGATGTACGCCTATCGTGAACCTATTTGAAAAAAAAGCTGAGCCTTTTGAATTAACACATACTCAAACAGAGTATCAATTGGTTGCGGATATATATAAACCGCCACAAGCAATAGAAATTTATGCTGTAAAGCGAGTGGTGGCTTTGAGTGAAGCAGGCAAAGCAATTGAATACCAACCCTTTTATGGATTAAGTCATTATCAAAACACCTATTATTATCATGCTAATCGTAAATCAGCTTGGCAAGGTTCGCGTTATATAGCGCAAGGTACGGAGATTTTCTTGAGCTTTACTGATTTAAATTTTAATCCTATGCGGGATGAAAAGACCGTAATAAGTGCCGATATTATTTGTAGCAATCGTGATTTGCCTAGCCAGTTGCCGTTTGGTGGGGATGAACCACGCTTGCATTTTCTTGAGCAAAAAACAGATTTAATTAGTAAAATTAAATCTTTATTGCCAATGACGCCAACAAGACGACCTTCTTTACGTCACGGCGCCCGTTGGCGGTATGTTTCGCACCTTTCTCTAAATCATTTATCACTTACTCATGATGAAGAAGGCATGGCGGCGCTTCGCAGTGTATTGAAGTTGTATGACTTTGATAATACTCATCAGCATCAAAATTTATTGGAAGGGTTATTAAGTGTCCATGGTGAACCGGCGACGGTGCGTAATCCTAATAGTTTTAGGGGGAATGTGTTTTGGCAGGGCACTAAAATTACAATAAGTGTAGATGAAACTAAATTCAGTGGTATGAGCCTTTATTTATTTGGCTGCATTTTGGAACGATTTTTTGCGCTTTACACCACAATTAATTCATTTACAGAATTGGTCTTCACGGCGCCTCATCGTGGTGTGCTTTATCAATGGAAACCTAGGGCCGGGGAAAAAACGTTGATTTAGAAAAAAGCTTTTTTAAACAGAATTGTTATGTCAGTCACCGTTCTCCTCAAATTTAAAAGACTCAGCTAAGGAGCGATCTTGATATTTTGAAATAATGAGTGCTTTAATAAATTCAATTGGCAGATCGGGATTATCCAACGCACATTTTCCTATTTTGGCCCAAAACTCAATTTGGTTAGGAATAGAGCGGTACTCTGCCTTTGCAACTTTCTTGGCATCATTATAAATTGCTTCGTTGATTCGTATTGGAATACCCATGGTAACCACCTACAATAGTTTTTATTTACTACATTTGTAGTATGGCCGATTTGGCGTATCTTGTCTAACATAAAACCCTTGTGTATCAATTAACAAAACCGTGTCTAGTTTTTAGATTTTTTAATTAATGCTAAATACTATTAGGCAAATTAAAATTCTCTAATACTTGTAAATTAAATAACGGCATATTATTGCTTGCCCATAAATCAAAGCTGGCTTGATGCTTGTCTTGATTAATAGTCCATATGTAATGGCCAGGTGCACCGGTTGCTTGTAATTGCGTGGTGCTTAATAATTTAAACCATCCCCACGGCCCATCAAATGTTCGGCTGAAATTCTGACCTTGGAAATCACTAAAAGAAATATTAACTTGTTGGGTGTCACTTGGAATAGGCCACTTCCAGCTAAGCGATGCTTGCGGGCCATGTTGATATGTTAAATTTTGACTGGCAAGTTGCACGAAAACACTACTCGATTGTGGATCCAGAAAGCGTGGCCTAATGGAAAATTGTGTTAATGGAATTTGATTGCCACTTTGAAAATACAGATTGTGAATTAATGCCGCTTTTTGTAATAAGTCCAGTGTGTTAAGTGCAATACCTAGTGAATAGTTGCCTACTTGACGTTGATGCCAAGCGGAGGTTGCGGTATCGATAAAGGGTGCTAAATAAGTTTGGAAAAATTGCGCAAAGGTACCATTGGCTCCGAAGAAATTGCCAAAGCTGGTCATATTAACAAAGGCATCGGATTGGCTATTAAAAGGAAAGCGGCCTTGAATGTCTGTTTGATAGGTGGGCATTACATTACTTTGCCAGGCGGCGTTAATAGTTTGGTGAGCGCCTTGTAACAATAAGGCAAAGCTGTTGTCTGCAATTTCATTTAACCAGCGATTAAGGGGGGCTGGCATTTGTTGTGCTTGTTTTTTAAGAATAGCAATTGGATTATTAGGTGCTTTATTTTGTAAATAAGTGCTGGCTTCTTGAAATTCCATTTGCGCAACATTGGGTGCGCTGTTGATAGTGGTTAAATAATCTCGCAGTGCGATGAGATTTTTCATCATCGCAGTATATTGTGCGCTTGGTTTTCCCGGTAAACCACTGATAGCATTTAATGGTGCAAAATGCGGTGCGATATGCAGGTTTTTCCCGCGCACAAGATAGGAATTTTCTTTGACGGTATTTAATAATCCTAATAAAGGACTGCGTGGTCCTGCGAGTAAATCAAGTGTTTGGATGCCTTGCGAAAGATTATTAAAAGGCGCAACCTGAATATTACTTAACAACGTGTCCCAATAATTTATATAATCATTATTATAGTGGTTCCAAAGTGCCGGAGTCATTTGAGTGACAAGATCCGCGCCGTTGACTGTTTTATCAAGACCTAAGATCCAGTAAATCTCAGCAGTATGTTTTATTAAAAATTCGCTCTTTTTGCCGTGTAAATCGTGATAGCCTTCTAGCGTATATAAAGCAGGAACGCCTTGGATAGCATTATTTTGAAAATTAAAAATATTCGCAAAAGTCGGGCCTACCTGATCAACTAAAATTAATTGCCCCTCAGAAGTTTCTGTTTCTTGTTTCATTTCATAATAGGCAAACTCAATGGGCATGACTTTACGTAAATGCGCACGAGTTTTTTCAATGACTGTTTGATTGAGAGGGATAGGATCAACAGGATAAGTGAGCGCCTCGCTAAGGAGTGCTTTGATTTGTGCTTGTTCGTCTGGCTGATCTTTTAGCGTATTGCTAACATCATAAGCGATAGGCGGTTTGAGCCAATTGGGGTTGGTGTTAGTGGCAGGGCTAAAAACTAAATAGCCTTTCAGTGTTTG
>CAIUAS010000164.1 GCA_903897205.1 uncultured Gammaproteobacteria bacterium | reverse complement strand
TCTTAAATCAAGCAATGTTTTATTAGCTGCCAATAGTGAACTCATATGCTTTAAATTACTATTATTTAACCTCCAACCAGCTATATTTAACTTTTCAAGCTGAGGGTTATTAAATAAAGCGGTTAATAGTAAATTAACTGCTTCCGTAAAAACAGTTTTATCAATACCTTTATCATGCACAACATCTGACAATGTTAATTCTTTTATCGCCGGAAAATTATTAAGGGCTTTAATTATTTCATGAAAAGTGTTTATACTTATTTCTAGATATCTGCCAGCAACGGCCAAAGCATACCCATTTTTCTTTTGACACAAAATAGTAAATATATCTTTTAAAGTTATTTCATCAATAAATACTTCACTAAAATCTATTTTTTGTAACGTAGAACTATCGCGTATCGCCGTCAATATAGCTTGATTAACTCTGTCTATTTTTAGCGTGCTTATTTTGTTTGTTTCAATAATACATGCAATATTTGCTTCAAAAATATTCAAATTAGCATTATCTATAAAAACACCACTCAGCTCTAATTGAATCAAATAAGGTAATTTTTTTAGCATACCAATGAGTGCGGCTAAATCATTTTTTGCATCAAGCAGCAGATTAGTTATCTTAAGTTTATAAGGGAGTTTCATATTGCTCAACCCTTGACCTAACAAATTCCAATTTATACTTACCGCATCAATATTAATAGCGCTTATTTTTTTATTATTTTTTAACTCACTCACTATTAATCTTAAAACGTCGTCTTCAATTACAGATGAATCATTTCGACTAATCAATCCACTATCAATGGTTATCTCATCATATGATTTCCCATCCTTATTATAACTTGCAACATAGCGATCACGCTTTAGCAAGTTTTTATTTAGCCGTGTTACACTCGCTTTTTTCACACTTTGCAATTCCTCTAAAGGTTGCATGCCGCACAAGAATAATGCTGCGAAATCCCAACAGAAACTATTTGCAAAACTAGAGATACGTTTATATATAAATTCTAAGGATTCATAGTCTCCCTTTTTATTACAATAAATCTCACAGAGCGCTCGTAAAGATTTTGTTTCGCCTAAACAAGCAGCATGCATAAGATAACGTAGCAAACCACTCGAAATAAATACTTTTTCAGTACATCTCGACAAAATATCGGCCAACTCTACTATTGCCTTTAAATTATTTTCATTAGCCAGTTCTTCTATAACATCAAAAACTTTTATAACATCAATGGCATCATTATTATTTTTATTAAGCATTATTAAACAAGAGAATAATATTGCTAATTTATTATCTAAATCACCAGCCTTTTTTATATATCCCATTGCTTCATTTTGATTAGGAACTTCATTTTTTAAGCCATAACCAAGAATCAACCCCAAAGCCAAGTAAGCATAATGTAGGTTTTCTTGCTGTCCCAAGTTAATTATTTTTTGACACTGTGCAAAAATATAAACTATCTTTTCATCACTCTTATCAATAATCCCATAAATGACGCATAGTAATAGCGCAATAAATGCCGCATAGTTATTTTTATCTACTTCCTCATCAATCAACTTTTTTAAGTTGATAAAAATATAATGAATTTTATCCTCAGATATAATATCTTTTAAATTTCTATAGTACTCTACCAAATCCCAAAACACTTCGGGCTCCCAATTCTGGGCAGTCTTTTGCTCACAAAGATGTTCAAGAAAATCTAAGCCAGAGCAAAATATCTTCAACTCCCTTAGCTCTTGTTTATATGCCGCATAAGCCCCAGGCACTCCATTCACTATTTTTTCCAAATAGACGTTAATTCTTTTATTATTTTCTTCTTGCATACATACCCCTTCTATTGTTTCAATATATAATTATAATTTTAATTTATTTAAAACACTCTTCCATCTTTATTCAATTAAGATACAATCACGGCATGGATATTACGCATATTTTAACAAATCTCAATAACGCGCAACGTGATGCAGTTACTGCGCCAGCAAGCCATTTATTGGTATTAGCAGGCGCAGGTAGTGGCAAAACCCGCGTGCTAGTGCATCGCATCGCTTGGCTTGTGCAAGTCGAACACGTATCACCATTTGCCATTTTGGCGGTAACTTTCACCAATAAAGCTGCCGCTGAAATGCGTGGCCGGATTGAAGAACTGCTTGAAGTTCCTCTGCATTCCATGTGGGTTGGCACTTTCCACGGTCTCGCGCATCGTTTATTACGCGCTCACTGGGAAAAAGCTAACTTATCGCAATCATTTCAGATTCTAGATTCCGACGATCAATATCGATTAATTCGCCGCCTCATGCAGGCGCTTAATTTAGATGAAGCACAATGGCCTCCCAAAAAAACACAATGGTTTATTAACGCTCAAAAAGATGAAGGCAAACGTCCACAGGATCTCTCCGATAATGGCGATTATTATAACAAAGTGATGATCCGCGTTTATCAAGCCTATGAAGAAGCGTGTAACCGTGCAGGCGTTATTGATTTTGCCGAGCTTTTGTTAAGAGCTTATGAATTATGGCAAAAAAATCCTGATATCTTAAAACATTATCAAGCCCGTTTTCAGCATGTATTAGTCGATGAGTTTCAAGATACCAATACGATTCAATATGCATGGCTGCGTTTATTAGGCAGCGATCAAAATCATTTAATGATTGTTGGCGATGACGATCAATCTATTTATGGCTGGCGCGGCGCTAAAATAGAAAACATACAACGCTTTACCCAAGAATTTCCTGACACCAAAATAATTCGCCTTGAACAAAACTATCGCTCAACGGCGGTTATTTTAAAAGCCGCGAATGCGCTCATCGCCAACAATGATGGTCGCTTAGGCAAAGAATTATGGACTGAAGGCCAACCTGGCGAACCTATTTCTTTATATGCCGGTTTTAATGATTTAGACGAAGCACGTTTTATTGCGAATCAAATTAAAAATTGGCTTAAAAAAGATTTTAAGCGCAGCGACATTGCCATCCTTTATCGCTCCAACGCACAATCACGCGTCTTAGAAGAAGCTTTAATTCAAATGGACATTCCCTATCGCATTTATGGCGGCCTACGTTTCTTCGAACGCGCCGAAATTAAAGATGCCTTAGCTTATTTACGCCTGATTGCCAATCGTGATGACGATGCTGCTTTTGAACGTATCGTGAATACGCCAACGCGCGGCATCGGCGAACAAACCGTTGCCACGTTACGCGAACAAGCACGCACTCAAAATTTATCTTTATGGCGCTCCACGATTCAAGCAATTAATACTAACATATTGGCTGCGCGCGCCTTAAATGCACTCAATAATTTTATTCAACTAATCGATAAATTAGCCTTGGATACGGAACACTTTACACTGGCAGAACAGACTGAACATATTATTCATGCCAGCGGTTTATTTCATCACTTCCAAAAAGAACGCGGCGAAAAAGGCCAAGCACGCATAGAAAATTTAGAAGAATTAATCAACGCCACTCGGCAATATACCCCCGACGGCAACACTGAATTACCAATATTAAATGCCTTTTTATCCCACGTTGCTTTAGAAGCAGGCGAACATCAAGGCAATCGACACGAAGACTGCGTACAATTAATGACATTACATTCCGCTAAAGGTTTGGAATTTCCTTTAGTGTTTCTCTGCGGCATGGAAGAAGGTTTATTTCCGCATCACATGTCGGCGGGAGAACCCGGACGCTTAGAAGAAGAAAGAAGATTATGTTATGTCGGCATAACGCGTGCCATGCAAAAACTTTATATCACGTATGCTGAAACTCGCCGCATGCATGGCAGTGATAATTACCATCGCCCTTCGCGTTTTATTAATGAAATACCCAGCGAACTCATGCAAGAAGTGCGTTTAAAAACGCAAATTGTCCGCCCGGCTCACACCCACTATCACGCCCCTCAAGTCATGCCTTCTTACGAAGCACCAGACACCGGTTTTCGCTTAGGCCAACAAGTGTTGCATCCCACTTATGGCGATGGCGTTATTATTAATTTTGAAGGCCAAGGCGCGCACACTCGCGTACAAGTTAAATTTAAAAAACACGGCACGAAATTATTAGTACTAGCTTATGCTAAGTTAGAACCGGCTTGATTGAGGCAACACAAATCAATTTCCTAAAGATATTATTTACTGCTATTTATCCAGTTTAAATAACACGGTAAGGGAGTTACAAGAATTGCAAAAAGAAATTTTAGCTAAAATATCAGAATAATTTATAAAAATAAAAGCCCTTGAACCATGCGTTATAAACGCACAAACTCTAACAATTCAGAATAATTATACTGATCTGCCGCACGTAATGATTTTATATAGCGCTCGCGCGTTTCATTCTTTGAAGAAAGGTTGTTTCTTCCCCAAGTAAATCTTGCATGCTGATTACTAGTTAATAATATATCTGTCATCAAACGTGCGTGACGCCCATTGCCATTAGCAAAAGGATGAACAAGAACTAATCGATGATGAAAGCGAGTAGCTATCTCGTCGAGCGAATAACTTTTCTGTGCAATTTGATATCGCACATCATCTAATAAATCTTTTAATTGTATAGGTATTGCCATCCAATTAATCCCTATATTTTTATCGGTCTGTCGAAATTTTCCTGCCCAACGCCAAGTTTGATCAAACATTTTTTTATGCAAACGCTGCAAGAAAGCGGTTGTTAAAATAGTTGAATGCTTAGTTGTAAATAACCACGTTTCTGCTTTTATAATATTAACTTGCTCCCATTCATTTAATTGCGCTTGCGCTGTAATATGAGTTGGTATTAATCCTGCTATTTCATCCGGATCAAGCGGTGTAGCACCTATTGGATAATCAAACTTCATTATTTATTCTTCCCATAATTTTTTGGGCGAATCATTTAATAGATCATTAACAAGATCTTCCACTTGCTCCTTCTGCTGCTCTTTGGATACGGATTGCGCTTCTAAAGACATAGAGTGCGCTACATTTTCCATAACTTTATTAGCAACCAACTTAGCTCTTGTTACAAGTATATTTTCCAATGAAGTTTTCGGTACAATTGCATAAATCAATTCACAATCCATCGCATTAGCCGCTGCTCGTAAAGCATGTAATGTAATAGCGCCTTTTGGTTCTGCGCTCTCGATTTGTTTGACACGCGCACGCGCTAGCCCAAGGCGCTTAGCAAGTTGATTAGTAGTCATTCCTAGCGCTTTCCTGACAGTACGCACCCAGCCCACTGTTGGGTTATTCTGTTTTGATCTAATACTGATCCATTCTTGGAAAATTCTATCAAGTTGTTTTAATATCAGCTTTTGCTTTAACATATTCTCACCATTAACGGTTATATATTTATAACCATAATAACCAATAAATGGCTATAAATATATAGCCTATTTTAAATATTATGGCTATAAATATATAGCCATAATATTTAAAAATAATACAATAATCTACTGGTTACATAAGAAATATTAAACCACAGGGCTTCCAAAGAGGGGCATGCGAATGTTCACCTTTGGAAGCCCGCGTGAATTTAGTTCGCGTGGAGCGACATCAAATATTTAATTTATATAAATTTTTCAACAAAACATAAACCGCACCCGCGCCGCCATCGGCAGGCTTTGCTGAGCAGAAAGCTAAAATATATTTATGCTGTTGCAGCCAATTATTGACATGGTTTTTTAAAACAGGTTGGTGGGTATTTTGTAGTTTGCCTTTGCCGTGAATAATGCGAAAACAACGAATACCTCTTTCTATGCAAGCTTCAATCATTTTAAGCACGGCATCACGCGCCATATCAATGGTGTAACCATGTAAATCTAAAATAGCGGTTTGTTTGATTCTACCTTGTTTTAAATCACGCAATAATTTTTGCGGCAATCCTGGTTGGGCGAAAAATAAAACTTGTTCCTGCGTTACTGTTTCCCGCAGATGATCGGATAATTCATTCATACCACTCTCTTCACTCGCAGAGAGATGCGTTTTAACTCGACGAAATGCTTGACGAGCAGGCTTTGCCTCCACTTTATCCGTTGGTTTTAATGGCTTCGCATCTTTTACCGCCCCTCGAAATAAAGCGATTTCTTCATCTGATAATATAAATTTCGACATTAAAATAAATTTACTTTTCCTGTAATAATTTTAAAAATTGTTTTTCATCTAAAATGGTCACACCTAATTTTTCTGCTTGTGTCAATTTAGAGCCTGGTTCAACACCCGCAACCACATAGGCCGTTTTCTTAGAAACACTTCCGCTAACTTTTGCTCCTACTTTTTGTAAGGCGGCAGTGGCTTCATCTCGCGTCATTGTGGTTAAACTGCCCGTTAAAACAAAGGTTTTTCCTGCGAAAACTTGCTTTGCTTGGTTTATTTTTACGGCTGGCCAGTGTACGCCAAAATGAATTAATTTATTGATAATATCGCTATTATGTTGCTGCCGAAAAAATGCGGCAACGTGCGCAGCAACGATAGGCCCTACATCTTGCACCTTTTGTAAATTCTCGGCATTTTCCTGCATTAATAACCTTAAATCACGAAAATGCTGCGCTAAATTTAAAGCGGTTGCTTCACCTACTTCGCGAATGCCTAAGGAATAAATAAAACGTGCTAAAGTCGTTGTTTTACTTTGCCCAATCGCAGCAATTAAATTACTGGCTGATTTTTCAGCCATGCGATCTAAATTGGCTAATTGTGCTTGGGTTAAGCGATATAAATCCGCTACATCATGAACTAAGCCAACCTCAACTAATTGTTCAACTAACTTATCACCCAACCCATTAATATCCATTGCTTTGCGAGAAGCAAAATGTTTAATGGCTTCTTTGCGTTGTGCTGCACAAACTAAACCACCCTCGCAACGCGCCGCCGCTTCGCCTTCTGGTTTTAATACTTCTGAACCACAGACAGGACAATGCTTGGGTAGTTCAATTATTTTGGTATGCGGAGGACGCTTTGTTAGCACAACCGCTACAATTTCGGGAATCACATCACCTGCACGTCGTATTACCACCGTATCACCCACGTGCACGTCCTTACGTTGCACTTCATCCATGTTATGTAATGTCGCGTTACTCACGGTAACACCACCAACAAAAACCGGTTTTAAACGTGCGACAGGCGTTAATATTCCTGTGCGGCCCACTTGAAACTCAATCGCTTCTACGATTGTCATTTCTTCTTGCGCCGGAAATTTATGTGCGATCGCCCAACGTGGCGCCCGCGCAACAAAACCCAGACGTTCTTGTAATTCGATGTTATTAACTTTGTAAACAATCCCATCAATTTCATAGGGCAAATGAGGGCGTTTATTCATCATGCTGTAATAATACTGCAAGCATTCAACGACTGAAGGAACTACTTGAACTTCCATACTTATTCGCAATCCCCATTGCTTTAATTGTTGGACAATGCCGCTGTGGGTTTTGATGTGAGTTAAATTTTCACGGCTTCCTACCCCATAACAAACTATTTCTAAAGGGCGTTTAGCCGTAATGCGCGGATCTAATTGCCGTAAACTACCAGCCGCTGCATTGCGTGGATTAACAAATACTTTTTCATTGCGTTCTTTTAGTTGTTCATTTAATTGATTAAATTTCGCTTTTGGCATGTATATTTCACCACGCACTTCTAAGCGTTTGGGAATATCTTTACCACGTAATTGCAAAGGCACGGTTCGAATGGTGCGAACATTACTCGTAATATCTTCGCCGGTATAGCCATCACCTCGGGTAGCACCTCGTATTAAAAAGCCATTTTCATAGAGTAAGCTGATAGCAACGCCATCCATTTTAGGCTCGCAGGCAAATTCTATTGCTGCTTCAGTATGCAAGCGATCTTTAATGCGTTGCTCGAACGCCACTACTTCTGCTTCGCTAAAAGCGTTATCCAGCGATAACATCGGTACGTCATGCTTTACTTCTTTAAAAGCTTTTGAGGGTAAGTTGCCTACGCGCTGCGTGGGTGAATCCGCAGTAATTAATTCTGGATATTGAGCCTCAATGGCCTGCAATTGCCGCAGCAAGCGATCATATTCTGCATCGGAAATAGTAGGATCGTCTAAAATATAATAACGATAATTATGCTCATTAATTTCTGCACGTAGTTTAATAACTTTTTCAATGGCATCGTCAGGCGCGTTTGGCATTGTGATCAATAAAGGATGAGAAATAAAATAAATGCTTAGCGCAGTGAATTAAGCGCTAAGCATGATTGGGATTAATTAATTACTGTTGTAACTGGGATCAATGGCTACACGTGCGCGTGCACCATATTCAACTAACACATGTTGGCCAATGCTAAAACGTGGCGAAATGCCTTGCACAACGGAAATCATATCGCCTCCGTTGGTTTTGACCACATATTCCATGCCTTGTTGCGAGGTGATTTTCTTCTCAGCATAATTACCAAGCACACCACCCAATACTGCGCCGCCAATCGCAGCAATGGCGCTACCATTCCCTCCTCCAATAGCAGAGCCTGCAGCAATAGCGCCCGCGCCCGCACCTGCTACTGTGCCGACCACGCCGCCACCTTGCGTTAAGCTGTCGCCCGACACATTTACAACACGTGCGCTCACCACTCGCCCAGCAATAACGCGATTTACCTGGCCTGCACCACTCGTTGAATAAGTATCTGGTGAAATAGAAGGCGCACAACCGGTTACTGTTAATGCAATAAACGCTGCCGTCACTAAGGATCTTGTTAAGATTTTCATGGATTTCACTACCTCACGCCCGAGTTAATTGATAATAATATAGGTTAAGTTTATCAAACTTTTTTTAAGTTTGCCTCGCTAGCAATTCAGCATATAGCTAACTAAGAATACTAGCATAGCTTTATTACGCTTGGCATCATAACATAGCGGATAAGTTAGACAATTAAAGTGTAAGTTATCCTTCACCGGTAGCATATATTTTTTTAGTCATTTTGCAAAATAGCTTATAGCAATCCTGCTTGTATATTATAGGAAACAAGAGGTTGCTTTTTTTGACAAGCTTGTTTACTATAAGGGCCATTAATATACTATAATAAACAAGTAAATTTTCATTAAGACTCACCCTAAAAACACGAAAAAGTTAGCGAAGGTAAATAATTATGACTGTTGTTTTATCAGAAAAACGCACCCAACTGATTATTTGGACGCTACTTTGCTTAATGCCCATTATAGGAATGACGGTTGACTTAGTGGCTCCTTCATTACCGGCAATTGCGAGTGGCTTACAAGTTTCCACTAAAACAGCAAAAGATGTCATCTCGATTTATCTGGTTGGCTATGCCTTGGGTAATTTTTTTACGGGGTTTTTAACCGATGCGTTAGGCCGGCAAAAATTAATACGAACAGCATTATTCGGCTTTATGATGGCGAGCTTAATCCCGGTCTTTTCCCCACGTATTGAAATACTGCTCTTAGCGCGATTCTTACAAGGGCTTACTATTGGTGCGGTTGCCTTACTGGCCAGAGCAATATTCTCTGATATTTTACCGCCTGAAAAATTAGTCCGCTTAGGTACGGTGATTGGAACTATGTGGGGCCTAGGGCCGGTCATAGGCCCAGTGATTGGAGGCTATTTGCAATTTTATTTTGGCTGGCAGGCTGGTTTTGGTTTTTTTGCTTTCATATCCTTGCTTGCGTTCATTGCTGTATTTAGCGTAGTTCCAGAAACCCATTTCATGCGGCATTCCCTGAATATTAAAACAATTAAAAATAATCTTATGGAAATCGTGACCCATCGCATGTTTATGGCAATCGTGTTTTTAATGGGTTTGGCCTACTCGCTGATCATAACATTTAATACGGCGGGCCCTTTTTTAATTCAAACAACACTTAATTATTCACCGGTGTTTTTCGGGCATATTGCCTTATGCATGGGGCTTGTTTTTTTAGCTTCCACCTTTATTTGTCGATATTTTCTTAAACAATATAAAGTTGAACAACTATTTTTAATTGTGATCAATCTCTTCTTTTTCATTACGATATTAGCGGTCGTGGCGAGTTACTTCTTCAATAAAAGCATCACCTTGATTGCTGTTGCAAGTGCCTTAATGTTTTTCGCTTGCGGCTTTATTTTTCCCATGTCTATGGGAAAAGGACTTTCATTTTTTCGGCATATTGCCGGCACGGCAACAGCCATTATGTACTTAATAAATACGCTTATTACGAGTTTAATCGCCTTCCTCGCAAGCTTCATTAACATTCAAAGCGCTATTTCAATGATGTTTATTTATTTTCTGTTAATGCTGGCGTGTGTTTTTATTTATTGGGGCTTGATTCGTCGCAGTTAGTGGCTTTATTGAGCTAAAAATTTAGCAAGTTATTAGCGTGCATTAAACATTAGTTGTTTCATCTCTCGCACCGCTGCTGGCAAGCCTATAAATAAAGCACGCGCGATGATGGCATGGCCTATATTTAATACGGTTAATTCAGGGATAGCTGCGATGGCGGCTGTGTTGTGAATATGTAAACCATGACCGGCATTGACGATAAATCCTGCTTGTTTGGCCCAGGTTGCGGCTGTTTGAATAACTTGTAATTCCTGCGGTTGTTTAGATACTTCGCGAGCTTCCGCATATCGTCCCGTATGAATTTCAACAGCGCCGGCTCCGCAGCGTTTGGCAGCTTCTAATTGCTTAATATCGGCATCAATAAATAGAGATACTTCAATGCCTGCTTGAGCTAGACGAGCACAGGCTGCCTGAATTATTTTTTCATTAGCGATCACATCTAGGCCGCCTTCGGTGGTTAATTCCACGCGTTTTTCCGGCACAAAACAACAATGTTGCGGTTTAATTTGCTCAGCAAAATTGATCATTTCAGCGGTAACCGCCATTTCTAAATTCAGCGGAATTTGTAGAACTTCTTTTAATAGACGCACATCGCGATCTTGGATGTGACGGCGATCTTCACGCAAATGTACGGTGATACTATCAGCGCCCGCCTGTTCTACTAAAACCCCCGCTTGCACTGGATCAGGATAAACGGTTCCGCGCGCCTGGCGGACGGTAGCGACATGATCAATATTAATACCTAAAAAAATTGGGTTTTTATTCATAGAATAAATCTCGCCACAAAATAATTAACAGTAAAATAGAAAGCTACTCCTGTTTTTTCAACGGGAATAATTGATATAAAAACAATTCACGGCTTTTTAACGGTTTATTATCTAATAAACTCATAACTGCAAGTCGCAGCAAACGTTTAGCATCACGCAAATGCTCGCGATCAGTCAATTCTTCATAATGCAATGCTAGCAAACTTTCACCCCTGAAAATATTTTTTTTCGAGGCATGATTTGCACAAGAGATTAAACCTTGAATAGGATCAAAATAATAATATTGCTCAAGCATTATGTCCATACCAGTACTAGCATCTTTGTCAAGTTGTAGCGCGTAACCTAATTCTATTAACAATCGTTTTTCAAATAAGCGCAAGGTGATTTGCTGTTGTTGCTGTTGCAAGCCTATTAACGCTTGTTGATAGGCCGCGAATAACCCTGGGTGCGCATCATGCCGATGTAATAATCGCATCAGTAATTCATTCAAATAAATTCCACACAATAAAGCTTCGCCGGTTAAATAATGCGAAATACCATAACTTTCTGCTACCGTTAGATTCATCAATTCGGTTCTACCCTGCCATGATAAAACTAATGGAACAAATTGTTGCAGCATGCCTTTAAATCGAGACTTGGGGCCACGCGCGCTACGCGCAACCGCATTAATGCGACCATGATCACGGGAAAATATTTCTAATAATAAACTCGTGTCACGATAAGGGCGTGTGTGTAAAATATAGGAAGGTTGCAGCAGGATAGTTTGGTGCATTCCGCCACTCAGTTATTTATTTTCTCGATACCCAAAGCTCTGCAGCGCTCTTTTATCATCAGACCAATTCTCTTTTACCTTGACCCACAGCTGCAAAAACACTTTGCTATCAAATGATTTCTCCATATCCAAACGCGCTAACTTGCCAATATTTTTTAAGTGCTGGCCGCCTTCGCCAATGACAATCGCTTTTTGGCCTGTTTTTTCTACCCAAATTGTGGCATGGATATGGATGATATTTTCTTGTTGTTTAAACTCATCAATTTCGACCGTTAGAGAATAAGGAATTTCTTTATGCAATCGGCGCATTAGTTTTTCGCGAATCATTTCTGCCGCCAGAAAACGATCGTTACGATCAGTAAGCTGATCGTCAGGAAACATATGGGGGCCTACTGGCAATAGTTTGGCGACCATCGCTTCTAATTCGCTGACATTGGAGCCATCTTGCGCTGACAACGGAACGATTCGCACAAAATCT
>CAIUAS010000163.1 GCA_903897205.1 uncultured Gammaproteobacteria bacterium | reverse complement strand
TCGAAGTACGATTTCCAGATTGCACTGCAAATCCTTATCTGGCTTTTTCGGCTATGTTAATGGCGGGCTTAGATGGTATTAAAAATAAAATTAAACCAGGTGATGCCATGGATATAGATTTATATAAATTATCAGCGGAAGATGCAAAAAAAATTCCAACTTTGTGCGCTTCATTAGAGGAAGCGATTAATTGCTTAAATAACGATAGAGAATTTTTATTGGCGGGCGATGTATTTACTGATGATTTAATTGATAGTTATATCACCCTCAAAAGGCGAGAAATTACCCGTTTAAGAATGATGACACATCCTGTCGAATTTGATATGTATTATAGTGTTTAATATTTAGTATAGGATTTTTATGCGTTACGGACTGCTGTTATTTTTGTTGTGTCCTTTAATTGCGTTGGCTGATATTTATCAGTGGACGGATGGCAAAGGTATTGCGCATTTTTCTGATGTGCCGCAATCGGGAGCTAAAAAAATTAGCCTAGAAGAAAATTCAATTATCACTAATGCTCCCAGTGTTCCCGTGGCGGATGCTAATGAAAAGGTAAGCTCGCTAGTTACTAATAAGACTGCAGGCAAATCAATAGAAAATTATTACACGAATTTTTCTATCGCGCAGCCACAAAATGAGGCCACTTTTTTTAACAAACAAGGGGAGTTGGTTGTTACTGTTGCAATTAAACCCGGGCTTAAGGAAGCGGATCAAGTGACGGTATTAGTTGATGGTCAGTTTGTTCGAAGTACGCTTAATGGTGTGTTAGTTCGAATCGAAAACATTGAAAGAGGTGCGCATACCGTTCAGCTGCAAATACAAAATAAAACGGGTAAAGTATTAATGACCAGTAGTGCTATCACCATTTTTATGCGCAGGCCATCGGTAGCAACCGTTAACCATCCTAATATTCAGCCATTACAGCTACCCAAATCAACATCATTACATAATGCGTCATAAACTATATGTCATTTAAAATCGCTAGCTGGAATGTTAATTCTTTACGAGTACGTTTAACTCATCTGTTAACTTGGTTGTCGCAAGAGCAGCCGGATGTTGTTGCTCTGCAAGAAATTAAATTAGAAAATAAAGATTTTCCAATCGCAGAAATTTCACAAGCGGGTTATCACGCTGTTTTTAACGGTCAAAAAGCTTATAATGGAGTGGCTTTATTAAGTAAGCAGCCGTTAGAAAAAATAGAAATTGCTTTGCCTAATTTTATTGATGATCAACGCCGTGTGTTGGCGGCTACATTAAATGATGTTCGTATTATTAATCTTTATGTACCTAATGGCGCTAGCGTAGAATCTGATAAATATATTTATAAATTAGAGTGGTTAAGGCAATTACATCATTATTTACAGATGCAATTATTATTGTACCCAAAGTTGATTGTGTTAGGAGATTTTAATATTGCTCCTGAGGATCGGGATGTGCGTGATCCAAAAGCGTGGGAGGGCGGTATATTAGTTAGTGAACTCGAACGCGCTGCTTTACAGGCTATTATGGCGGAGGGGCTGCTTGATAGTTTTCGTTTGTTTGAACAGGGAGATAAGTTCTACAGTTGGTGGGATTATCGTATGAATGCATTTCGCCGTAATCTTGGAGTACGAATTGATCATATTTTAATTAGCAATGCTTTAAGAGCGCAGTGTGATAGTTGCTATATCGATAAAACACCCCGCGCTTGGGAACGCCCCTCTGACCATGCGCCAATCATTGCTAAATTTACATAAATAATTAAATTACCTTTCTTTAGAAATCCTAATGATTATTATTCTAATAAATATACCAACACCTCAACGGGTTGGGTATATGAAACTATTTCCGCCAGCGGCGTATTAAGAGCGGGGGCAAGCAGAAAATAATGACGCCAATGATTAGAATGGTTTCAAATCTTACTAAGCTGCCAATTTGCACGCCAGGTGGGGGTAAAAAGCCGACTGCAAAAGTAAAAATACAGCTGGTTATTCCTAGAATTGTTACAAGCCAAATGCCAAATTTGCCGCCTGGAATGCGATAACTGCGAGGCGTATCGCTCGCTTTATAATGCAAACGCAATGCCGCTAAAAACATGAAAATGTAAAATCCAACGCCTAGTTGTGAAGTCATAACGCTTAACAACCAATAGGCGCTATTAACACTAGGCATGAGTACAAAGATGCTACTTAATAAGGTGACAATAATAGCTTGCAAAAATAATAAGCGATTTGGCATGCCTTGTTTATTAAGTTTTAACCACATGCTTGTTATGCCACTTTCTTGAGCGGCAATTAATAAACCGCGCGTTGGGCCTAATAGCCATGCAGAAACACCGCAACAACTACCTAGAATAATTAAAATGATAATGAGAGGAATGAATGCTTTTAAGTGATAGGTGCTAAAAAAAATCACATAGGCATCGGTTAAACCAGATAAAACACTTAATTTATTCGGCGGTATGACGATTGCAATAGCTAACGATGCAAGTATTAAAGTGATTAAAATTAATGAAGCAGATAATAACAGTGCGCGTGGATAATCGCGTTTAGGATTGCGCACATCACCTGCGTGCACGGCTGACATTTCTAAGCCAA
The DNA here is from genome assembly GCA_903897205.1 of uncultured Gammaproteobacteria bacterium. GTDB lineage: Bacteria > Pseudomonadota > Gammaproteobacteria > CAIUAS01 > CAIUAS01 > CAIUAS01. The sequence continues at coordinate 1,849 of CAIUAS010000163.1, read as the reverse complement.
TTAAACCAAATATCAAAGTAGTAATGAATGCAAGATTATTGTAATGCGTTAAATGAGGAAAAAAATTAGACCAGGTAAAATGAATTTCCGTTGGTCTACCTGATTTTAACCAAACAAATCCTAGGCCAGTTATGATGGCCATAGGAATAATGGTGCCAATAATAGCGCCAAAACTGGTGAACCAGCTGGCTGCGCGTAATCCCAAGCAATTAAGTCCAGTTACTGTCCATAAGGTACTTAACACGATGGCCAGCACGTAGAGTTTATTGTTGGCTAATGCGGGGTTAATTAAGTAAGCTAGCGTGGCTGCTACAAAAGAAAGGATGGTGGGATACCAAATGACGTTGTAGATCCATTGCAGCCAAATCGTAAATAGGCCCCAGCGTTGGCCAAAGGCGGTACGTACCCAAATATAAACGCCACCGGTGTTTGGCCAGGCGGTAGCTAGTTCGGCAGTTACTAGAGCGGTTGGAATAAAGAAGCAAATGGCGGCTAATAGATAAAAGAAAATAAGTGATAGTCCATATTCGGCGCCAGCAGGTAAGCTACGTAGACTATCAACCGCGATAACATTTATCATTGCCAGGCCAAATATGCCAAGCGGTTTTGTGCGGTTAGGTGAAGCTTCAGTTTGCATATTAATGCCCTCAGTATTCTTTGTTTTGAAAAAGGGTAAGGTTTCTATGAGGCGTTAGTGAGCATTAATGTCGTTCGCAAAGAGGGGGAGTGCGGTCTGAACGATCAGTGATATGAACAAGTGAATTGTAAGTACCGATAAGATTTTGTAAGGCCGTCATCTGCTGCATCTCAAAAGATTGCTGTGTTTAAAAGAGTTATTTAAAAAGATATAACCAAAATAATTTTTCAGTGTCAAGCTTAAAGCTCTGTTTAGAGTAAGTTAACCAATTGGTTGGCTAATTGGGATAGCAGATAGTCCTTTAAGCAAAAGGTAGCGATGTCTTTAAATGAATATTCAATTTTTAAAGCGGAAGTCTCTTGAGTATTGGTGGTAGCTTATGTACAATGCCAGCCTCTTTTTGTAAGTAAAGATTTAAGCAGGGTATAGCTATGAAAACGTATATGGCCAAGCCAGAGACAGTGACACATAAGTGGTATGTGGTTGATGCCACAGGTAAAACATTAGGCAGGATGGCAAGCGAAATTGCGCGCCGTTTACGCGGTAAGCATAAACCAATATATACACCGCACGTCGATACAGGTGACTATATTATCGTTGTTAACGCCGAGAAAATTGTGGTGACTGGTAATAAAACGCAAGAAAAAATTTATGAACACTATACAGGATATCCAGGTGGCCTTAAGAGCACTACCTTTGATAAACTGTTAGCGAAGTTTCCAACTAGAATTATTGAAAAAGCGGTTAAAGGCATGTTACCTAAAAATCCATTAGGTTATGCCATGATCACTAAGTTAAAAGTTTATGCGGGTGCTGAACATCCACATAGTGCTCAGCAACCAGAGCCCCTTGATATTTAATTACTACCTTTGATTAATAGGTTATTTATGGCAGATACTAAGCAGCATTATGGAACTGGTCGTCGTAAAACAGCTACGGCTCGTGTATTTCTTAAGTCAGGTACAGGTGTTATCACTGTTAATGGCCGGACCCTAGAAGAATATTTTGGTCGTGAAACAGCGCGTATGATTATCAATCAGCCTTTACATGTAGTTGATGTAATAGGAAAGTTTGATATTTATGTTACTGTTAAAGGCGGCGGCAATAGCGGTCAAGCTGGCGCTGTTCGTCATGGTATTTCGCGCGCTTTAGTGAAATATGATGAAGATGGCATCGTTACTACCGCCGACAGCGATGGTGATGGTAGTAGTA
>CAIUAS010000162.1 GCA_903897205.1 uncultured Gammaproteobacteria bacterium | reverse complement strand
TACAGCCTACATCACATAAAACGACTGTTTCTATATACTAAAGCGGCGCTTTTGTTTTTGGGTTCTGCGAGCAAATGCTTAAATTTTACCGGTCATTAAAACTAATATTTGCAACACAATTAAACTATAAATCCCCGCTAAAATATCATCGAACATCACACCAAAACCACCTTGCACATATTTATCAATCCAGCAAATAGGCCAAGGTTTCCAAATATCAAACAAGCGAAATAAAAAGAACCCAATCACCACCCATTGCCAAGCATGTGGAGCCGCTAACATAGTAAGCCAATAACCGCATACTTCATCCCATACAATGCCTTTATAATCATGCGTCCCTAATTGTTTTTCTGTAACATTGCACACCCAAACACCAATAAGGGTCGCAATAATTAAAACGCTGCTATAAAGCACTAAGTGAAAATCACGAATGAGTAAATAAAAAGGAATAGCCATTAAAGTGCCAAAAGTGCCTGGTGCAAATGGAATAGTCCCGCTGCCAAATCCAAAGGCAATAAAATGAATAGGATTGGTCCAAGCTGTTCTAGTAGAAATAGATGTTTTCATAAAGCTAATCCTGAAAATGTTGAAAGCTCTTTTTGTTAGTTAAAAATCGCTTGCCATTATTATATCGTAAACGTAATCCTTGCTGTTTTTCTATAGTTCCAATACAGCGTATGCCACAAGGATGATGGGCCAATGCTTTTAGTAATTGTTTTTCCTTGTTAGCAGGCACTGTGAAGCACAGTTCATAATCGTCTCCACTGCTAAGGGCCAATTCAATGGCTTTGTGTGCATTAATTAATTTCGCAACGTTGTTAGAAATAGGGATTTCATCTACCCAAAGCGTGGCACCAACATGGCTTGCTTTTAAAATATGGGTTAAATCTCCGCTTAAACCATCAGAAATATCAATAGCGCTTGTGGCAATGTTACGCAGCGCTAAGCCTTCCAATACGCGAGGTGTAGGGCGGTTTAAGCGATTTAATAAAGCGGATGGGATTTTGTACTCAGGTTGTCTTAATAATTGTAAAACTAAACCTGCATCGCCTAAGGTGCCGGTCACATAAATTTTGTCACCAGGTTTTGCACCTTGTCGGGTTAACGCTTTATTAATAGGCACAAAGCCATGCATTTGTGCAGTGATAGTCAGTTGCTCACCGCGCGTCATATCGCCGCCGACTAATTGCAATTGATATTGTTCGATTAAATTAAAAAACCCCGCCGCAAATTTTTTTAACCAGGATTTATTGGCGTGTGGCAGTGTCAGCGCTAAGCTCACCCAAGCGGGCGTGGCGCCCATCGCAGCCATATCACTTAAATTAACCGCTAAGGATTTGTAACCAATATCGTAAGGTTTGGTATTTTTTGGAAAATGGATACCTGCCACTAAGGTATCCATTGAAATGGCTAATACTTGTTTAGCAGGAATTTTAAGTAAAGCGGCATCGTCGCCAATGCCTAATAAAACATCTTTACGCTGATTTTTTCCACGCTTAAAGAAATACTCAATAATGTTAAATTCAGATAATGGCATGGATAATTAAATCATTAGATAAAATTAAGACGCGATCTCAACGTGGCGCAATTTTTTGGCGAGGTGATCAATAATGCCATTGATATATTTATAACCTTCTTCTGCGCCAAATTCTTTGGCTAATTCAACGGCTTCATTAATGACTACGCGATAAGGAATTTCTAAACGCGCGATCATTTCATAAGTCGCTATTCTTAATATGGCAAGTTCTATCGGATCTAAGTCAGTTAAGCTGCGATCTAAAAAGGGTTCAAATTGGCTGTCTAAATCGGCTTGTTTGGCTGGAATTTCAGTGATTAATTCTTGGAAATAAGCTTTGTCTGCTTTAGGCATTAAACGTTCTTGCGCAAATTGCGCGGCTATTTCTTCCGTAGAGTGATTAGCAATTTGCCATTGATAAAGTGCTTGTAAAGCAAAACGGCGCGCTTTATGGCGGGCTGCTTTATTAAATTTAGTAAAGTTATTAGTTGTCATAATTATTTTTCAGTGGGTTCGATTTGATTTTGTAGGCGTTGTATTTCTTGTTGAAAAGCACTCACATCTTGAAAGCTGCGATAGACAGAGGCAAAACGTACATAAGCGACTTCATCTAAGCTGCGTAACTCATCCATGGTCCATCCTCCCAGCAGTTGAGATGAAATTTCACGTTCGCCGGTTGAGCGTACGCGCTTGAGTAGGCGTTGCATGGCGGCTTCGATTTGCTCGCTACTAACCGGTCTTTTTTCTAAAGCGCGCAACATGCCGGCGCGTAATTTTTCTTCATCAAAAGGGCTGCGTCTGCCATCTCGCTTAATAATTTTGGGCAACACTAATTCGGCAGTTTCGAAAGTAGTGAAACGCTCACTGCATTCTGGACATTCGCGCCGACGTCTTACTTGTTGGCCATCGCTCACCAAGCGAGAATCAATGACTTTGGTATCGATGGCATTGCAAAATGGACAGTGCATAAATTAACTCAGTGTTGATAAACAGGAAATTGGCTGCAAAGCACTAACACTTGTTGCTTTACGCGCTCAATAACGGTGATGTTATTAATATCATCTAATATGTCACATATCCAGTTTGCAATTAATTCAGCTTCTTTTTCAGCAAAGCCACGCGTTGTAATGGCAGGCGTGCCTAAACGTAAGCCGCTGGTTATAAAAGGCGAGCGTGGATCATTAGGCACCATGTTTTTATTGACAGTAATATTTGCCATTCCTAGCGCATTTTCTGCATCTTTTCCTGCCATATCTTTAGCGATGAGATCCACTAAAAATAAGTGATTATCCGTTCCGCCAGAAACAATATTAATGCCACGTTTTTGCAATATTGTCGCCATAGCGCGAGCATTTTTAATTACTTGTTGTTGATATTGCTTAAATTCAGGCGCCAACGCTTCTTTAAAAGCAACTGCTTTAGCGGCAATGACATGCATTAAAGGGCCGCCTTGCGTTCCTGGAAATACGAGGGAATTTAATTTCTTTTCTATTTCAGGATTCGCTTTTGCTAAAATAATTCCGCCCCGTGGACCGCGTAAGGTTTTATGGGTGGTTGAAGTAGTCACATCGGCGATATGAATGGGCGAAGGATATAAGCCTGCGGCAACAAGACCTGCTACATGGGCCATGTCCACCATTAAATAGGCGCCCACACTGTCTGCTATTTCGCGAAACTTTTGCCAATCAATAACCCGGGAATAGGCTGAAAACCCCGCTACGATTAATTTGGGTTGATGTTCGCGCGCTAAATCAGCAACTTGTTGATAATCAATTGCTGCCGTTTGAGGATGCACACCATATTGTATGGCATTAAAAAGCCGCCCTGAAAAATTAACTTTTGAACCGTGCGTTAAATGGCCGCCATGCGCAAGGCTCATACCTAAAATGGTATCACCAGGTTGTAATAAAGCTAAATAAGCCGCTGCATTGGCTTGTGAACCAGAGTGGGGTTGCACGTTGGCATAAGCAGCGCCGAAAAGTTCTTTGGCGCGTTCAATGGCTAACTCTTCAGCGATATCCACATATTCACAACCGCCATGAGGTCAACGCCGAGGACGAGCGGCGGCAGGTGTTCGAG
>CAIUAS010000161.1 GCA_903897205.1 uncultured Gammaproteobacteria bacterium | reverse complement strand
TTAATTAATATCCATATTAACAGGATGTTCATTGCCTTCTTCTGCGATATAAGGATCAACTTGTTCTTCATTGTTTTGTCGGATCAAATAAGTACGTCGCTGCAAGTAGGCGTTACGCTGAAAGGTATAAGGATCAAAAGAAGCTTGGTCAATAACGCCTTCGAAATCTAATAGCTGCGCGCGCTTGCTGGTAAAGTTAAGAGAAATTAGTGAATAACGTAAACTAGTTGGAACAATATAAGGATAAATACTAGTTACTTCATAATCGATAGGAAGCGCAAAAGTATCCCGTAAGGTGCTAGGGCCAAAAATAGGTAATACTAAATAACGGGAGTCTTTGTAACCCCATTTCGCTAAGGTGAGACCTAAATCTTCACTGTGAGCGGGTAGGTCTATATGAGAGGCGACGTCGACTAGGCCTAATATTCCAACGGTACTATTAATTAAAAAACGCCAACTATCTGAAGCGGTGTTATGAATATTTCCCTGTAAAATATCATTAATAACCGTAGGTATCATATTTAAATTACTAAAAAAATTACTAATGCCTTTTTTTGCCGGCCAAGGTAATACGGTATTGTAAGCGGTCGCCACCGGCTTAAATACGACTTTATCGAGCTTTTGATTCATATTAAATGCATGCCGATTATAGTTTTCATAGGGATCGGTCGTGTCTTTATATGGAGTGGTCGCATAAGCGGTGGTACACAATAATACGCAGGTTGAAATTAGTAATGAGCGGAAAAAGGCACTAAATGACATATGGCTATATTCTCTAAAAAGTTGCTTATAAAAACGGGTAAGCTATCCCGCGCTTTCCAATCTTTAAGTGGCGTTACGCTACCACTTTCTTGAGCTTCATGCAAAAGTCTAAGCTTAATTTCACCAATGGTGCACGCCGCTCTTGTTAGTATGCTAATTTTCAATTTATTAGTGCTTGTATAAATTTTAGTATAAAATGCACGAGCTAAATTTTGTAAGTCTAATGCAAAACCCAAATGGAATAAATATCATACGCTAGGCAAATCTATATTAATTAAGTAACTAATTTTACAATTTACAGGGCTGGGTTAAGTCGGTTTTTTATCCTTAATGCCGTAAGGATTTGATGGGAGTAATTATTAATGAGCTTGAAACGCACTATTGGAACGCCGGCATTATTGTTTTCTGCGGTTGGCGGTATTATTGGATCGGGATGGTTATTTGGTCCTATGTATGCTGCTCAAGTAGCGGGGCCTGCGGCTATTTTGTCTTGGGTCATAGGGGGAGGCTTGATGATCATTATTGCCTTAACCTTTGCTGAATTAGCGGCCGCATTTCCGGTTGCAGGCGGTATGGTTCGTTTTGCTGAAATTAGCCATGGGCCGCTCATGAGTTTTACTGTGGGTTGGATGGTTTGGTTGTCTAGTGTAGTAGTGGCGCCTGTGGAAACATTAGCGTTATTACAATATGCCGGAAATTATTTACCTGGTTTGCTGCAAAAGGTAGCAGGAGCTCATGTTTTAACTGGCAAAGGTATGTTGCTTGCTGCGATTATTATGTTCTTCATGGTTATTTTAAATTGGCATGGTGCTCGTTTTTTTAGCCGTACAAGCACGGCGATTGTGACTATTAAATTAATTGTTCCTATCCTAACTTTATTTATATTATTGTCATCTGATTTTCATAGCGGCAATCTTACCGCTTTCGGTGGGTTTATGCCGTTTGGTTGGCAAAGTGTATTAGCCGCTTTACCCTTAGGCGGTGTGGTATTTTCTTTTATTGGCTATAGCCCCGCCATTCAATTAGCAGCGGAAGCTAAAAATCCGCGACGTGCTATTCCGCTTGCTATTATTGGAGCTTTAGTACTCTGTGTTTTATTATACGGATTATTACAGCTTGCATTTGTGGGTTCCTTAAAACCAGAATTTATTGCAGAAGGTTGGAGTAAGCTTAGTTTTCCTGGTGAAAAAGGGCCTTTTGCCGGTATTTTGAC
>CAIUAS010000160.1 GCA_903897205.1 uncultured Gammaproteobacteria bacterium | reverse complement strand
TCATCGGGTGGAATATTTAATAAACGTAAGGTTTCACCCATTATTTTTGAAAATATAGGGCCTGCAACATAACCACCAAAATACTGACCCGTGTGCGGATCATGAATAACCACCGCTACCACTAATCGAGGATGACTCGCCGGCGCAATCCCAACAAAAATACTATTATAATCATTTTTTTCATATCCATGCGCCCCTACAATGTGCGCCGTACCGGTTTTTCCGGTCACCCGATAACCGGGTACTCTCGCCAAGGGCGCTGTTCCACCTTTACCGTATAATACAGATTCCAGCATCATCCGAAGGTCTTGGGCAATTTTCGGTTGAATAACTTGCTCGCCTGGCGGAGGCGTATTATGCCGCAAAAAAGTAACAGGGCGTTTAACTCCATCAGCAGCTAAAATTGCGTAGGCTTGCGCTAATTGTAAAGCCGTTACTGAAATCCCATAACCAAATGAAATCGTTGCTAACACAAAGGGATCCCACACCGGATAATTGATTAACACTCCGGAGCGTTCCCCTGGAAAATCACTATCGGTTAATTGACCAAACCCTACTTTATGCAGCATATTATATAAATTTTCAGGTGGCAGTGATAAGGTTATTTTAGACATTCCTACATTACTGGATACTTTTAAAACATCGGTTAAAGTAATAACCCCGTTGTTGTAACCATCATCACTCACTCTATTGCCATTAATATAAAACCAGCCAGGAGAAGTATTTACTGTGCTGCCTACATGATATTTCCCACTTTGTAATGCAGAGGCCATGCTAAATGATTTAATCGTAGAACCTGGCTCAAACAAATCGGTGACAGCCCGATTACGATAGCGTCCGTCTTTATCACTCGGGCGATTATTGGGATTATAAGACGGCCAATTAGCCATCGCTAAAATCTCACCCGTGTTAATATCTAACACAACGACTGAGCCAGATTTTGCTTTAAATTTCGCAACACCCGACGCTAACTCTTGATAAGCAAAATATTGGATGCGTCTATCAATGCTTAATTGTAAATTTTGGCCTGGCCGTGGTTTGCGTAATACATCGATGGTCTGCACAATATGGCCATAGCGATCGCGTAATACTTTCATCAAACCATCAGAACCACCCAACCAGGTGTTATAAGCAAGCTCCAACCCTTCTTGCCCTTGGTCGTCAACATTAGTAAAACCTAGCACATGCGCAGTAACATCGCCCTCTGGATAAAAACGTTTATACTCGCCCTGCAAGTAAACACCATCAATCTTTAAGGCTCCAATCGCTTTTCCAATGTCAGGATCAACACCACGTTTTAAATAAATAAATTCTTTATCACCGGCTTTATCTGCTTTAGCACTGATTTCAGCTTTAGGCATATCTAATAAATTAGCCAGTTTTGTTAATTCTGCTTTGCTAGCGTTAAAATCTTTGGGATTTATCCAGATTGAATCGACCGGGGTACTAATGGCTAAAGGTGCATTATTGCGATCACTAATCATGCCACGATAAGCAGGAATAATGGTATTGCGCAAAGTTCTCGCATTACCTTGCCCCTCCAAAAAGGCACGATTAATAATAGTTAAATCAATAAGGCGGGCTATTAAACCTAAGGCGGCCAATATGAGTATCGCAACCACCACATAGTAGCGACCGCGATAACTGGTGTCACAGTGGGCATGATAGTGTCCCGTTTTTTTAGTACGCGATTCAATCATTCACAGACGGCCCTAGCACTGGGGACGTCAAGTTAATTACTGAGATATCTTTCGTGGCGATGATACCCATTCCTAATTGCTGTTGTGCAATAGCTTGTATTCTTGCTGGCGCGGCCAAGGTGTTTTGTTCAAGCAATAACTGGCCATACTCAACATGTAAACTATCGCGAGCTTGTTTTAAAGTTTGTAAATCGCCATATAATTGGCGATCTAAATTTTTAACATAGACAACCGCAACCGCCGAAGCTAACACAGTAATCACTAATAAAATAAGTCCCAGCATTTGGCTGGATACAGTAAGTGTTCTAGCCCCAGTTGGGCCTAACGTGCCTTCCGCTAAAGCGCGCGCCGCTGCATTCATACTAATTTCTCCGCCACTCTTAAAATTGCACTTCTTGATCTCACATTACGTGCGATCTCTTCATCACTAGGTTTAATAGAACGCCCCAGACTTTTAAGCCTTGGCTGCATAACCGATGCAAACACGGGAAGCTCTATTGGCAAACTCTCGTCTTTACTATGTTTGCGAATAAAACGTTTAACAATGCGGTCTTCTAATGAATGGAAACTCACTACGACCAAACGTCCACCCGTAGCCAAAATAGCAAGCGCTTGATCTAAGCCTGCCTGGAGTTCAGTTAATTCCTGATTAATAAAAATTCTTAATGCTTGGAAGGTTCGGGTTGCTGGATGTTTATGTCTTTCCCAGGCGGGATTTGCAGCGCTTACGATAGCAGCCAAACGAGCGGTTGTTTGAATGGGTTCTATCAGTCTTTCACGAACAATAGCGCGAGCAATACGTCGCGAGTAACGCTCTTCACCATATTCAAAGAGTACGCGAGCAATCTCATTTTCTTTTGCTCGATGCAGCCATGTTGCGACTGCATCGCCATTATTCGTGTCCATTCGCATATCTAGCGGTCCATCCTGTAGAAAGCTAAACCCACGCCTTGGGTTGTCTATTTGGGGGGATGAAACCCCCAAGTCCATTAAAATGCCATTTACTTTGCCTTCAACTTGCTGTTCCTGAGCGAACGTTTGCAAACAAGCAAAGGGTCCTTTAAAAAACGTTAAACGGGACTCTTGTCCAAATTTTTCTTTTGCAAATTCAGCCGCCTCTGGATCTCTATCAATCGCCAGTAAACGACCATTTGCATTTAACCTGTTCAAAATTGCTTGGCTATGCCCACCACGCCCAAAGGTTGCATCAAGATAAACTCCCTCAGGCTTTATCGCCAACGCGGTAATAATTTCATCCAGCAACACCGGCTGGTGGTTATAACTATCCATCATTTGTTATAACGCCAACGTTTGTAAATCTTCCGGCAGTTCATCGGTAGAACTCGCCTCTTCTTTCAACCAATTAGCACGTCCAGCATGCCATTGAGTTTCGTCCCATAATTCAAACTTTTTACCTTGCCCTACCAACATCATTTTTTTATCTAACTGTGCGTATTCGCGCAGTAAAGGCGGTAATAACAATCTGCCATTCGCGTCTAATTCTGCTTCTGTCGCATGCCCTATCAACAAACGTTGAATACGGCGAGCTACTTTATTAAAACTTGGTAGCGCTTGAATTTTTTGTTCGATCACTTCCCATTCAGGTAGGGGATAAAGCAATAAGCACGGTGATTCAGTATCAATCGTCACAATAAGTTGGGACACGCTATTTTGCTGTAATTGCTCACGGTAGCGCGCTGGCATAGCCATGCGCCCCTTTGCATCGATCAAAATTGCATTGATACCACGAAACATTACTTTACCCCAACCTTTCCCACTTTTACCCACTTTCTACCACTTTCTACCACTTAGCTACACTATAAGAACAAAAAGGCAACGTCAAGGGGAGTTGAGCAATAAATTGTATGGAGTTAGATGGTTTTCTTGGGAACCTGTCGCCACGGCACTTCTCGAACTGGCTTCGGTGCCAAGCAAAGGATTTAATTTTTAATAGAAGCAAGAGTGAAAAAGAGAGAAATAGTTAGCTAATGCTAGTAAAACGGGGGGCTTGCAAAAAAGCAAACAACGTTAATTAAGAGAAAGAGTCGGCCGATAAGCCGGGTTTTGTCGTGGACAATCATTCATCTGGGATATATGTCACCATATACCTCAAGCGACCTACCCGAACCCCGTGCGGATCACACGTTTACAAATAAAATTTGCGTGGGTTCCTATTTGGTCTTGCTCCAGATGGGGTTTGCCCTGCCACCGTTGTTACCAACGGCGCGGTGCGCTCTTACCGCACCTTTTCACCCTTACCGATTTTGCAACCGGCGGTATATTTTCTGCGGCACTTTCCGTAGGCTTTCACCTCCCAGGCATTACCTGGCATCTTACCCTGCGGAGCCCGGACTTTCCTCCATGCTTTTGCAAGCACAGCGATTGTCTAGCCAACTCTCGGTTCGTAGATTACACTTATTTTTTTCATACTGCAAAATTTGTATCTCTGTGTTTATAGGAAAAATTTGGTTATGAGCGAATTATTTATTGGATTAATGTCTGGCACAAGCATGGATGCCATAGATGCTGTGTTAGTTGATTTTCAGGAAAAAACGTTGCGATTAATTGCCACTCATAGTCAAACTATTTCTAATGAATTACGCAACGATTTAATTCGCCTTTGTACCCCTGGCGATAATGAAATCAATCGCATGAGTGAACTTGATATAAAAATAGGCGCATTATTTGCTAAAACAGCTAATACATTAATTAAAAAAGCAAATATAAACATTGCGAAAATAAAAGCGATTGGTAGCCATGGCCAGACCATCCGACATCAACCGAATGGTAAATTTCCATTCACCTTACAAATTGGTGATCCGAATGTCATTGCAGTCAAAACAGGAATTACGACTATCGCAGATTTTCGTCGACGCGATATGGCATTAGGCGGACAAGGAGCGCCGCTTGCACCTACTTTTCATAATGATATATTTCGTAATCCACGAGAAAATAGAATTATTTTAAATTTGGGCGGAATAGCCAATATTACCTATTTACCTGCTGACTTAAATCAACCTATCATTGGTTTTGATACTGGCCCTGCTAACACGCTATTAGATAATTGGATATCTCAGCAGTTAGGTAAATCCTATGATGAAAATGGCCACTGGGGAGCGTCTGGAAATATTAATATTGCTTTATTAACACTATTGCTAAGCGATCCTTATTTTACCCATCCAGCCCCTAAAAGCACAGGGAGAGAATATTTTAACTTAGCTTGGCTAAAAAAATATTTATCTATTTTAGCCATTGAATTAACACCTACAGACATTCAAGCTACTTTATGCGAACTCACTGCGAAAAGCATTGCTAACGCCATCCAGTTAGTTGCAAAAGATTCGACTATTTTAGTTTGTGGCGGAGGATTAAAAAATAAATACTTGCTAGACCGCTTAAAAGCCAATTGTGGTAATAGTAGCGTTTATCCAACCGATAACTTGGGCGTACCAGCTCAATGGATGGAAGCTATTGCCTTTGCTTGGTTTGCCCAACAAACTTTAAATAAAAAACCAAGCAACCTACCGAGCGTAACGGGAGCAACTCAAACTACTATTTTAGGCGGCGTTTATTTTGCTTAATATTTTTTGAAGTTTGCAATATTAGCTTTATTGACTCAGAAAAATAAAATTTTCCTAAGCTGCAAATGAGGAGCCGCAACCACAAGTTGTTTTAGCATTAGGGTTACGAATAACAAACTGCTCAGCTTGCAATTTTTTTTCATAATCTATTTCAGCACCCGCTAAATATTGAAAACTCATTGGGTCAACTAGCAACTTAACACAAACGGTAGTGCCCTGGCCGCCCTCGCCTTCATCACCCTCATCGGTATTTTCACCACCAGCGGCATTTTTATTAAAACACTTTTCAATAATGCTATCATCGGCATTAACAGTTTCTTCAAATGTAAAACCATACTGAAATCCTGAACAGCCACCGCCAGTAATATAAACTCGTAACATCAAATTAGAATTTCCCTCCTCCTCAATCAACTCCCATACTTTACGCGCAGCGGCTTCAGTAAAAGCTATTGCAGAGGGAATTTCGATATCAGCCGCTTGATTTTGTTGCATTGCTACTTGGTTCATAAATTACTCTTAAGTTTATTAAATATATCTGATTAAATTTTAGTCAGTTACAGACCGGTCGTCAAACTAAAACACCTCTTTAATCAATCTTTGCTAATATAGATAAATAGTTATCGCATTTTTTAACATGAAATACTAAAATACGGCACAATTTCCACCTATAACAAAAGGATAACTACGATGCTCTGGATAAAAGCTTTTCACGTCATTTTCATGGTCACTTGGTTTGCCGGTCTATTTTATCTCCCACGCTTATTCGTCTATCATGCCATGTGTAAAGATGAAATTAGCAATGAGCGTTTTAAAATAATGGAGCGAAAATTATTTTACGGCATTATGACACCAGGCGCCGTATTAACCATCATGTCTGGATCCTGGTTAATGAGTTACGATTCCGTGGGCTATTTATCCAGCGGTTGGATGCAATTAAAGTTAGCACTTGTTTTGCTATTAATTGTTTTTCACTTTTATTGCGGTAAACTTTATATTAATTTCCAACGCAATAATAATCATCACGCGCATAATTTTTACCGCTGGCTTAATGAAATTCCAACAATTGCATTAATTATTATTATTATT
>CAIUAS010000159.1 GCA_903897205.1 uncultured Gammaproteobacteria bacterium | reverse complement strand
TTGGTGCGGGTTTTTTCAAATATATTGATATTAAAAGAGATAATTTCATCAGGTGGTGAAGAGGTTGAGCGATTATTTTCCCAAGCTAGTAGATTTTGGCCTCCTTCTTCTAAATTCCAGGGTTCATTTATTGGCTTTCCTCTAGTTGTTATTAAATTTTGAAGTTTATCATGAGTCCAATATTTGTGGCCTAGCTTACTTTTTGTTTTTGAATTTTTTATTTTAATTTTCCTACATAAAATATCTTCTGCGTCTTGACCTGTAAGAATTATTCCGTCCCATTTTTCAGGAAATATTTTTTCTGCTAATTTTTCACAATTTGTCATTTTAATATCTTCCTTTATGTCTAAGAAATAAAGATGGATTATAGCAAATTATTAAGTGGCTATGGTTTCTATTGGTGATTTTCTATGAAGATGCAAGTGCATTTTTCAGTGAATTAGCAAGCGTTTGAAATGACTTAAAAAGTATCAAAGTGGTTCTAACTGCATATAAAGACTTATATATACTCAGTTATGCTTGATTGTGCATTCAAAGACAACTAAAGACTTCTATAGACTACGTAAGACAACCAAAGGTGAAGTTTTTGTAATTACAAAAATTTACACTGGGCTATTGAAACACAGTAAAACTCTATTTTTAGCGATGTTTTTTAAGAAAAATTCCTATTCATCATTTTGTAGGTTTTTGTAGAACAACTGATAGTCACCGGCGGATTTCAATTACAACACATCTTATTTTTCTTGTTCATAATGGATTTACTTTTATTACAATGGAGTAACTATTATGAAAACCGACAAACCCCGTTTAAATATTATTAATGAATTTGAGCAAGCGCCAGATACGGCACTGTTTACGCAGGACACAGTAGCGGCGCTTCTCAATTGTTCATTAGCGACGATAGAGCGAGATCGGTGGGCAGGCACAGGTATTCCCTTTATTAAAATCGGCCGTTTAGTTCGTTATCGGAAAACCGATGTTCGCGCGTGGTTAGCCAACCATCAGCCCGTACAATCAACGACTCAAGCGCAACTGATGAAAGAAAACCAAACTATTAAAGCGGATGCATCATCCGCAAAAAACAGTTCTATGCCTAAAATTATTAATCAAGGTTAGGAGGGGAAATGAAGATTAACAATGCAATTTCCCAAGTGGTTAGCAGCACCACAAGGGGAATTAATACAGAACACGATTACTATTCTAGTCATGATGGCATGAAACGTAAACCCCGCTATTTTTATAAACTCGCACGCTATCCGCTTAACTCACCTATTTTTATAGCGGTGGATTGGAACAGCGTAGCGTGTTTGCAGCGTTTTCATGGCGTTTGTTTATTGTGTGATGGTTACTACAAAACTTACGATTTGAGTTTTTGTCACCAACGTGAAATCTGGATTTTTTATGCGGAAAATAAAAAGTTAAACGCTGCCATGCAATTAGCAAGGGCCATTCAACTGGCTGGCGCTACTGCCACGTTTGTGATGTTGCTGAACAATCAATTGCTTAGGAGAAATGTGCATGTTACAGGCTAACTCTTCAATTATTGAATTGCCTTCTTTGGAACATCCTGATGCGTGGGAAGACCCTGTCTATTTTGATGAAATTGAAACATCGGATATTCCAGCTTGTGTGTTGCCGGATGCATTAGGTGAATTTGCTCATGCGTTGGCCACTGCTACGGAAACATCTGAAGCCTTAACCGTCATGACAATATTAGGCGTGATTTCAACGGCAGTTGCTAAACATTTTTATGTATGTCCGATGGAAGGCTGGCAAGAGCCTTTAAATATTTACACGCTGATTGCGTTACCCCCGGCTAATAACAAAAGCCTGGTTCTAAGAAGTTGTACCAAACCTCTCATCGAATGGGAACAAGAACAAGCCGCCTTGCTAGAGGCAAGCATTAAACGGCAACGCTCTGAGCGCAAAAGTGAAGAAAAAATTATTGAATCCTTACGAGCACGTTTAGCGAAAATAAAAGAGCGGGAAGAACAAAAACAGCTCATTCAGGAAATTGCAGACAAAGAAGCCAATTTAATAGAACCGCCAGTATTGCCAAAACTATTTATTAATGATGCGACCCCCGAGTCTTTGGCCATGAGTATGTATGAACAAGGCGGCCGCTTTGGGTTATTTTCAGATGAAGGCGGCATCTTAGAAACCTTGGCCGGTCTTTACAGTCATGGTGCGGCCAATGTCGATATTTTATTAAAAGGAATTGATGGTGGTGAAATGCGTGTGCAACGTAAAGATAGGAGCTTTAATTTAAAACCGTATTTAACCATTGTACTCACGGTACAGCCTACCGTAATCCGTAACATGGGTATTAAAAAATCCTATGCAGGAAATGGTGCGTTAGAACGGTTTTTATATGTGCTGCCTAAAAGCAAATTGGGTTATCGCACGCATGATAAACCAGCCGTATCACTGGCTCTGCAGACCGCTTACATGACTAAAATTAAACGTTTGCTAAATGAGTATAGCAACCTATCAGTGCAGCCACATTCGCTCTCATTAATGCCTCAAGCCCATTGTGCCTGGAAAACTTTTCAAGCCGCCATTGAACAGCAATTAAGACCGGCGGGACAACTTTCCATGTGCCAAGGTTGGGGTGGAAAGATTTGCGGCTATACCTTACGAATTGCCGGACTGTTACATGTTGCCCAAGCTGAATCACATCAGTTCATGATTTCTGAAGCGACCATGGCTAATGCAATTGATATAGCAGAGGTACTGATTCAACATGCTATTGCCGCTTATGGATTAATGGGCGTTGACCAAAATATGGAAGATGCGAAAGAAGTATTTGAATGGATTAAAACAAATAATAAATCCTCTTTTACAAAATCTGAAATGGCATTAGCCATGCGGAATAAAAAAGTTGGCAAGGCTGAACGGCTTTTAAAAGCACTGATGCTGCTGATAGATCGTAACCTGATTAGTCCACCTCAAAAGTTGCCAACGCGCAAACCGACTACCCTCTATCGGGTGCATCCACACGCTTTTAGAGGAAAAACAGTCAATGAAACATCCTGACAATCCTCGAACCTTCTTATACACCAGAAAAAGAGAAATAAGAGAAAAAAGTAACTTCCGCAACCCAATCACAATTTTCACTCTTTTCTCTTTTCCTGCTCTGATAGTAGAAGGTTCGTATTTTTTAAATTTACAGAATGCAAAAGCTAATCTTCTGCCAATTTATGAACCTTCTTCATTACTACCAGAAAAAGAGAAAAATGTGAAAGAAGTGCCAGCCCACAAATTTCTCTTATTTCTCTTTTTCTGGGGGTTGGAAAGGTTAAGAAAAAGCAAGAAGCCCTGTACATCTTAAGCAAGATTTTGCAGCCCATCGCCCCGCTATGTCTCACACGCTAAACGCGCGTGGAGACATAGCGGGGCTAAGCCAAAACATAAGGAGACGCACCAATGACGACAGATAACTTTAATGCACCAGAAGCACTAAGCGAGATCCGCGAGCAACGCGCTACCAAGCGTCGGCGTTCTTTTCGTCGTTCTCGCTTGGCGCGTTATCGATCTGAGTTAGTGGCTTTACGCAAACACGGTGCAAGCTTTCACGAGCTAGCGGCTTGGTTGCGTAGTAAGCGCGTGAAAGTTTCACATACTACCGTGCTTCGTTATTTAGCCAAATTGCCCGAACTAACAGGAGAACCCTATGCCAAGCTTCCGCAGCGCTAAATCCCAGGCTGAACATGCCATTAAGAAAAATTTGAGGGTTGGTATTGCACGGCACACCCAACGCCATGATCAAAAAATTCATAGCTTAGGAACGGCAAGAAATTATACCCAAGCCTTGACCCGCATTACGCAATGGATCCAACAAAATAAATTAGGCGATCTGAAACGATTAACGAAAGAAACTGCCATTCACTATTTAGAAGCGCGCGGTCAATTGGTTAAACAAAAAACCTTAGACCAAGAACGGCAAGCGATACAAATGCATTTAGGTATGCCATTACCGGTTATTAAATCCGAACTGTCACAAATCTTAAAGAGCCGCGCCTATACAATGGCACAAGTCGATTACATCATTAAAGCGCAAACACCTAAACATCGGTTGGCTACCCAAATTGCGTATGCAGCTGGTTTGCGTGCGCATGAATTATTAACGTTACAATGTAACGATAAGCAATCAGCCAGTACCCATCGGCAATGGTCAACGTTGCGTTTTACTGGTAGAGCGGGACAGGTTTATACCGTGATAGGCAAGGGCGGCTTAATACGCGAGGTGCTTATTCCTGACGCGCTGGCGCAACAACTTGAACAACATCGCTTAGCCCAACCCTTCATCAAATTAGATCGCACGATTAAATATCGCCAGCACTACAATATTGGCGGCGGTAAAGATTGGTCGAGCAGCTTTTCAGCCGCGAGCAAACGAGTATTAAATTGGTCACATGGTGCACATGGATTGCGCCACACGTATGCACAAACACGGATGGACGAGCTGCAACAACATGGGTTTCTCTACTACGCTGCATTAGAAGTTGTGAGCCAGGAATTAGGTCATTTCCGCTCCGACATTACAGAAGTTTACTTGCGATAACGATAAGTAAAATATTTTAACTCAATTAGATTGCTTTTATTAAAACTTAAAACAATGCTATAAAATATTATCTAACTCTTTCTTATTGCTAGCTATTTTTATATATAATAAAAAAACGCTCAATTTTCAGCTATTGAAAATTATGATTAGGAGAGTTACATTCAATAAATATTAAAGTCGATATCTTGCGCGACTTAAAATTGCAGGATGAGGCCACAAGTACTATGAAAATGGCACGTAAACTAACTTTTAGTTTACAGTACAAGCAGCAGCAGGATGGTGCTGCTTTTTTTATCTGACGTTATTATTTATTAATAATAACATTTTATTTATGTCATGATCAGTTTTTGTGAAACTGATTAATTATCACTCTTTTGAAAATTAAAGCAGTTGTACTGTTTTAATTGATAAAGAGCAATCATCAAATAGGCGTGCATGCTGTTACGGCAACATGCTTTTTTACTCATCCAATATAAGCTTCTGTCACTAGCATAATCACCAAAAGGAGAAGGCAACCATGCTAAACGAAGGCTACAACAAAATGGCGTGATTAGTCCGAGCCATGATCACTTAGGATCAAAACGGGGCAAAACGGTGGTAACCAATCCGCCGCGCAATCAACTATACTGAATACTCAGGGTTAGTTGTGGGAAATACTAACGGAATTTGAAAAGGCTCAATCAGTATATGCTGATTCATATGGCATAAAGGTGGCTGGGTATGCAACAGTGTTTGCCTTGTGGAGATGAGCTTTTTTAACGATCGAAAATAATTAGTAATATCTGATTTTCTGCGCTTTTTCTAATAGCATAAGCTCAAATTTGCGAAATTTTGATGATAATCTTTAAAGTGATAGAAAATAAATATATCTATGAGAATATTAAGGTATCACAAAGAAAAAAGAGCCATACTATCTGTATAGTATGAATTATAGCTAAATTAAATTAATATTTAGAATGAAATAATAATATTGACAACATTATTATTTTTGCATCTTTTTCCTCTTTGCTTCGATATGCCGTATCCTCATAATTCAATTGCTGGACTAAAGATGAAAGTAAATTTTAGGATGGTTGGTTTAGCGATAACCCTAGATAAAGGAGATATCCTTTGCTGAATGTAAAAGTTAAAAGATGGGTAAGGCTATATAGTAAGATCTTTCTGTAGTATTGTAGTTGTAGTATCGCAACAGATATAATGTTAATTTTTTGTGACTAATGACAGTAACAAATAAAAGTTATATGATCGCTTTAAACTTACCAACAATTATTATTAAGTTTTAGATAATCTTCATAGTATTATTGTTATAGCTTTATCAATAATATCTTTTTTAAGATAAAACAAATTTTGCTTAATTTAAAGGAGTTACAAATGAAGTCAGCAAATTTCGCTAAAAATAATATCAATATTAACAATAATTCTCAAATTTATTATTCTCATCAAATAGATATTAACGGCAAAATTACCGAAACCATCCATAATGGATATACTAAGGCTGATTTGAGGCTTGTGAATGAGTTTATGAGAAATAGGGAATTTACGATAGCAAAAGGAATGACAGGCCGACGGCCAACAATAAATGATACTATTTTATTAATTAAATTTATTATAGATAAAAAACAAAAAATTATTGATTTTGATTTTAATATGCTTGGAACAATACTTAATACTCTTATGTATTCAATTTATACGCATCTACCTTTACTGAGGAAATATAAGTTTTTCTTAGTTCAAGAGGCGAGTA
>CAIUAS010000158.1 GCA_903897205.1 uncultured Gammaproteobacteria bacterium | reverse complement strand
TGGAAGGAGAGGCGAGTTCTGTCGTAAAACAATTAAGGGATACTGTCGAAGAATTAAACAAACAACTTGCTAAAATCGCCTTCATTGATCCATTAGATTTACGTTATCACAATCGAATTCCGCAAAAATTACCTAGTACATGCGCCGTTATGTTTTGCCTAATGGATGTGTCAGGCTCCATGGATGAAATGAAAAAAGAAATTGCGAAACGATTTTTTATTTTGCTTTATTTATTCTTAACCCGCAATTATAAAAAAATTGAGTTAGTATTTATTCGACATCATACTGCGGCGAAAGAAGTAGATGAAAAAGAATTTTTTTATTCGCGTGAAACCGGCGGCACCGTAGTTTCGAGCGCGTTAGAAAAAATGCGTGATATCATTCAAGCACGTTATGCTACCGCCGATTGGAATATTTACGCCGCGCAAGCATCCGATGGCGACAACTGGAGCGCAGACTCCCCTTATTGTCAGGAATTATTGAGTAAACAAATCATGGGAATGGTGCAATATTATGCTTATGTAGAAATCATGCCGCGTTATCATCAAAGTCTTTGGGAGTCTTATCTGCTTGTTAAAGGGCGTTATGCAAATTTTTCCATGCAGACAATCAATGAGCTAGCGGATATTTATCCAGTATTCCGTGAGTTGTTCAGGAGGCAGGAAGCATGAGAGCAAAACAACCTAAATTCTTATCCTATTCGTCTGAATGGTCAGTGCCTCTATTAGAAAAATACGAAAAAGAAATCGCGAATGTCGCCAAAAAATATAAACTTGACACCTATCCCAATCAGATTGAAATCATTAATTCAGAGCAAATGCTAGATGCATATGCCGCTATTGGAATGCCCATTAATTATTGCCATTGGTCTTTTGGCAAGAAAATATTGCAACTGGAAAAAAGTTATCGGCGTGGGCAAATGGGGCTTGCCTATGAAATTGTTATTAACTCAAATCCTTGTATCGCTTACTTGATGGAAGAAAACACCATGACGATGCAAGCGATTGTACTTGCGCACGCTTGTTATGGCCACAATTCTTTTTTCAAAAATAATTATTTATTTAAAACCTGGACTTCGCCGGATTCAATCATCGATTATTTAATTTTCGCAAGAAATTATGTTACTGAATGTGAGGAACGTTATGGCGTCACGGCCGTGGAAGAGCTGCTGGATGCCTGTCACGCTTTAATGAATTATGGCGTGGATCGCTATCGTCATCCCGCCAAAATATCCTTAGAAGAAGAGCGCATGCGGCAAAAATCACGGGCAGAATATTTACAATCACAAGTCAATGAATTGTGGCGCACATTGCCAAAAGCGGAAAAAAAAGCAGCGGCCGCAGAGCAGTGTTTTCCGGAAGAACCCCAAGAAAATATTTTGTATTTTATTGAAAAACATGCCCCTTTGTTAGAACCATGGCAGCGTGAAATCGTCCGTATTATTCGCAAAATCGCCCAGTATTTTTATCCGCAACGCCAAACGCAAGTGATGAATGAAGGATGGGCTTGTTTTTGGCATTACACCATCATCAATGATTTGTATGACCAAGGATTATTAGCAGACCAATTTATGCTAGAGTTCTTACAATCGCACACCAATGTTATTTATCAACCACCGTTTGATAGCCCGCATTACACCGGCCTTAATCCTTACACCTTGGGTTATAATATTTACCAAGATATTCGGCGTATCTGTGAGCATCCCACGGAGGAAGATAAAAAATGGTTCCCAGAGCTACAAAATAAAGCCTGGTTAGAGGCCCTTGATTTTGCAATGCGCAATTTTAAAGACGAGAGTTTTATCGCCCAATATTTATCGCCTAAATTAATCCGTGATTTGAAATTATTTACCGTGATGGACGATGCAAATAATTCCGAGTTAATTATTTCCGCTATTCACGATGAAAACGGTTATCAAAAAATACGCCAAGCACTTTCTGAACAATATAATTTAAGCAACGTCGAACCTAATATTCAAGTTTATAATGTCAATCATCGTGGCGATCGCTCCTTACTATTACGTCACATTCAATATAAAAATAGACCATTAAGTGGTGACACAGAAGCGGTGATGAAATATGTGCACAAATTATGGGGATTTACCGTGCGTCTAGAATCTGTGGATGATAAAGGCATTGTGCAGCAAGTTTATCAATGTCCCCTTTAAATTAATGAACAACAATTACCTAGCAAATTCAGCTAGGTTTATTGTGAGTTAATTCGATCTATTACCAAGTGTTGTTTATATGATTTTAAAAAACGCTCCCGCCAATAAAAGCAGGAGCGCTGTTATTTATATGAGCAGATTAATTGAGGGTTGTTACTTTAATAGTTTCAGAGCGTGCTGCCAGTGGTTTATTAACGCTAACGGTTAAAATACCTTTTGCAAATTGTGCGCTAATTTGTTTGCTTTCCGGCGTGTAACCTAGGGAAATGCTACGCTGAAAACGGCCTGACCAGGTTTGACCTAACTGATAGTTGTTAATGGCGTTAGGTTTTTGAATATGG
Organism: uncultured Gammaproteobacteria bacterium; assembly: GCA_903897205.1. Classification (GTDB taxonomy): domain Bacteria; phylum Pseudomonadota; class Gammaproteobacteria; order CAIUAS01; family CAIUAS01; genus CAIUAS01. The sequence continues at coordinate 1,314 of CAIUAS010000158.1, read as the reverse complement.
CTTAAACAAGGCTTAATTCCACTGATAATTAAGTGGTCGCCTTTCAGGGTAATTTGGATATCTTTCTCAGAAATGCCAGCTAATTCTGCCGTGATAGTCGTGTTGCTTTCATCCTCGCTGACTTGTAACGCTGGCTGGTAAACGGATTCAGCTGCTTGTGCTAACAATGGCAACTCTGGTTTTAAACCATTTAAAAGATTTAAAGAAGGTTGAGTGCCTAAAGCCATGGATGCTGTCATCGAGAGTGATTGTGCCAGATTAAGGCAGTTATTTAATGTCATTAAAGAAATATTTAAGTTATTTAATAACATGTTTTGCGCCACAGCAGCTTGGGATGTGAGTGATTGTGCTTCAAGCTGTTCCGTGCTGTTATTTTTGTGGGTATCTAAAACGCGTTTCGTATTCAATTCTATTTGTTGGGTAGCGTTATTATGATTATTAGTAGAAGTTTGCAGATTAGAAAAAGAGGTATTCGACATAGAGGTCTCCTTAAATAAATAAGTACTTCAATCATTGAAATACTCGATCTGTAAATAAAAAAAGTAGGAATCCTTCCTAACCATTGAGAGAAGTTTTGTAGGCTTCTATCAACTTCCAATCCATCTTTGGAGTTCACAGCATAAAAGAAATGCGTGTTATAAAGCTATAGTTTTAGACTGAAATTAATGTAGGCTTAAGCTGACACAAGAAATTCTATTTAAGCTATATTTTTATTGGTAGTGCTATATAAAACAATATAACCCAAGAGTGCTGATAAAAAAGAGCTACTAAAAACGCCCAAGCGGATTAATTCCATATAAGCCGTATTACCTTCGCCGAATGCTAAGGTGCCGATAAATAAACTCATAGTGAAACCAATTCCACATAAGCAAGCAACTCCATAAAATTGTTTCCATGAAGTTTTACTGGGTAAGTGTGCTAGCTGCAATTTTATGGCAAGCCAGCTGGCGCCAACTACTCCTAATTGTTTGCCAATAAAAAGCCCTAAGGCAATTCCAATAGCCAGTGGATTTAAAAAGCTGCTTAAATGAATATTTGTCAGAATTAAACCGGCATTAACGAATGCAAACAAAGGTAAAATGCCATAGGAAACCCAAGGATGTAATTTATGTTCTAAATAGCGGAGTGGGGAATAATGGCCATCACCTTTGATTGATAATGGAATTGCAAAGCCGGTGACAACACCTGCAATGGTTGCGTGTATGCCTGCTTTTATTAAGCAGGACCATAAAATACATCCTAGCAGGCCGTAAAACCAAAGGCGCCGAAATTTTAAAAAATTAATTAAGCCAAGCAAAATAGTAATTAAGCCAG
>CAIUAS010000157.1 GCA_903897205.1 uncultured Gammaproteobacteria bacterium | reverse complement strand
TATCACGGATCACCATCTTCCTGATAAAGAATTACCAAATGCATATGCTGTTATTGATCCAAAGAGAATGGATTGTTCATATCCTGACAAGATGCTTTGTGGTGCAGGTGTTGCTTTTAAATTAGGCGCTGCGCCTTTTCATATGTGGGTACCAGATGTCTATGAAGGTGCACCCACTCCCGTAACATTATTCATTGGCGGCGCTCCTAAAATAGCTGCCTTAGGAATGGCCATACGATTATTGGTAGATGCCATGCCACAGTTAGTTGTACAGTGGCATGAAGTATTAATTGTCGTTGCTGTACTATCAATTGCACTGGGTAATGTGGTCGCTATTGTGCAAAGTAATTTAAAACGTATGTTAGCTTACTCAGCAATCGCGCATATGGGTTATATGTCATTAGGCTTATTGGCTGCAACCGCTGCGGGATACGCGGCCGCTGTTTTTTATATGATCAATTACGCAATCATGTCAGTAGGCGCATTCGCGATTTTATTACTACTCAATAGAGCAGGCATTGAAGCGGAACAAATTAGTGATTTACGCGGATTAAATGCGCGTGCTCCTTGGTTGGCATTTATGATGCTCATCATCATGTTTTCAATGGCAGGCATTCCGCCGTTAGTAGGATTTTTCGCTAAATTAGGCGTGTTAGAAGCGTTAATCGGTGTGCATATGGTTTGGCTGGCAACGCTGGCGTTAGTGTTTGCAATTATTGGCGCTTACTATTATTTAAGCGTGGTAAAAGTCATGTATTTTGAAGAACCCGAAGGTGAAATTATCCCTGTTGCCGGCGCAATGGATTTACGTATTGCTGTCACTATTAATGGGTTAATCGTATTATTACTTGGCATGTTTCCCAGTGGGTTGATTGAATTATGCAGAGCAGCTTTTAGCTAGTGCGGCTGCTTAATCAACCATGGCGAGCATATTTATAAAGTCTATTTATTGTCAGAGCTATTCTAATGAAGAAAATCACTATTTTTACCGCCCTATTAATCGCCTGTTTATTACAAGGTTGCGTTGCGGGCGCTTTTGTTGCAGGTGGGGCAGCGGGAACATCCGTCGGGCGTGATAAGCGCAGCATTGCAACCATTGCAGATGATCAAAACATTACTTATCAGGCTGAAAGACAAATTGAAGCCGATCCTGGCTTGCATACAGACGCCCATGTTGTAGCAGTCAGTTACAATGGAGTTGTGCTGTTGGCAGGGCAGGCGCCAACACAAGAAATGCGTGATAAGGCCGTGCAAATGGTTCAAGCGCTTCCCAAAGTGAGGCGTATTTTCGATGAAATAACGGTGGGTAAATCAACATCGGCAGTAAGACGCAGTCAAGATGCTCTCATTACCGGTAATATTAAAACCCGTATGGTCGCTACAACGAATTTGGAAGCCAGCCGAATTAAAGTCGTTACTGAAGATGGAATCGTATATTTGATGGGCTTAACAACGCGTCGACAGGCCGATATTGCAGCGATTGTTGCGCGTAATAGCAGCGGTGTACAGCAAGTGGTCAAATTAATTGAATATACGGATGACAATGGC
>CAIUAS010000156.1 GCA_903897205.1 uncultured Gammaproteobacteria bacterium | reverse complement strand
CCATAATTCAGGGCTATAGTCTGCTGTTAAAGCTCGGCTTTTTTGTCCTGGCAATAGTTTAATGAGCCAAAATAGCGCCTCCGCGCGTAAATTAGGCCGCTCAAAATAATCCATTAGTAAATAATAACCATCCAATTCAAATAATGGATGGCAATTATCTAAAATACTTAAATAATTATAGGCGGTACAAAGCCAGGCGATTAATAGCAGCGTGGGATCTTGAATGATAAATCCAATAATCATTATCAAGCCATTTAAAATAGCATCAAAAATCATGCCAGCTGCATTAACAGCAAGACATTGGGTTTTTTTAGCAAGCCACATATCTGTCGTATCAGCAAAAGCAACGGGCCCTATCCAATACCAGCCAACACCAAATGCCTGTACTTCCCGCCCAAAGTGTTTCGCCGTATAAGCGTGTGCGAGTTCATGTAATGGAGTCAGTATTACGACGAAGAGATACGCCCAAAATAACAACTGAATAACATTAACTGATTGCGATACCATTTGGGGGACATTAAGCAGGGTTATGATAAAAAGTACAAATCCAATTAAGGCAATAAGACCCATTACCACATAAGAAAGCGGCGTATATAAGTAATGAACAAAGCTATGATAACTAGCGCCCAACCAGCGATCAGCGCCTTTAAAGGTAATATTGATCTCTAAAATAGAACGTAATTTTTCGACAACTTTCAGCCAGGGCGGCAAAATAATATTTACTGGTTTTGGCAGTTTATCCAAACCTGAAACCAAGCCTAATTCAGCCAATTCCGTTAACAAATTAATTATCTCTTGGGTTAATAATTGATCCTCTCGTTGATAAACTGCGAGAATAATAGCCAAAATTGAATGCTGACCATCCAGGAGTTGCCAAATAAAATAGCCTTCATCAGAAAGGCGGTAGTATTTATGGTTAGCCGGATGTTTTAATATCTTAGCAAAAGGACTTTTTTTGAAGTGATTATCATGTATTTGGACAACACTTTCTGCCACAGGAAAAGTGGTTTTTAAAAAATTAATATCAATATCAGACGCTGCTTGAATCTGGTCGTTAATCTGCGTTATAGGATCCATTCAAGTTAGTCGCTCCTTAATGAAACTATTACTCAAAAAAAGACTAACCAAAGGTTAGTCTTTCAAGAGATTAATTTTTAATAAATTATTTAAATGCCTCCGCCTTTTACACGGTTGCTTTTACATGCTTGCGACTAATCCGTGATTTAGCTGTTTGGCCTAAAGTTTTCATAACACACTCCCAAAGTTTGAATGAATTGGAATTTCCAGCTTATACTTCATAAAGTATTGAAGTATTTACCACTTAAATAAACTTAAAAACATCGAAACAAACAAAGCAAATGTTTTATATTCTCATATTATCAAACTATAAATTTTTTGAGACAATTACCTTATTTCTATCGCATCTAATTCAATAAATACATCTGCTCTGCTTAATTAAAAGTATAGCATATAATAAAATTTCTGCTGTCAAGCGGCTGCCAATAAGCGTATAAGGTTGAATAATTAAGCTAATTATCCTAAGCTGACATCAAATATAACCTACTCAGGATTTATCAACTGATGCGCCAATTAGTATTAGATACAGAAACCACCGGCAGAGAACATAGCGAAGGCAATCGGGTCATCGAAATTGGTTGCGTGGAATTAGTTAACCGCCGCTTAACTAATAATAACTTTCAACGTTATATTAACCCTGAACGCAGCAGTGAAGCCGGAGCTTTAGCTGTGCACGGGCTTGCCGATGATTTTTTACGCAATTATCCGGTGTTTAAAATAATCGTGGAAGAATTTATCGAATATGTGCGTGGAGCTGAGCTAATTATTCATAACGCCACCTTTGATTTAGGCTTTTTAAATATGGAGCTGAAGTTAGCCAGCCAAATCCTCGGCAAAAATTATGGGAAAATAACAGATTACTGCACGGTGATCGATACACTTGCCATGGCAAGACAACTGCATCCTGGACAACGCAACAGCTTGGATGCACTTTGCAAGCGCTATAGTATCGACAACACCAAGCGTAACTTACACGGCGCTTTATTAGACTCTGAATTGCTTGCCCTCGTTTATTTAGCCATGACGGGCGGACAAACCACCCTGTTCGGCGAAGAAAATTCCGACAGGCATCAGCATTCGAATCCGCAACAATTCGTTCCTATCAAGAAAAACGCGGCATTAAAAATTATTCAAGCGAATTCGGACGAAGTAACAGCCCATGAAAGTTGTTTAACAACTATTCAAAAAGCCGCGAAAAACGGCTGTGTTTGGCACAAATAATACGATCAATCTCACATGTCATTAAAACTCTTACGTGAATTTGTAAAAATTGAATCCGCCAGCGGAATCATTCTTATTGTTGCAATGATGCTTGCTTTAATATGCGCTAACACACCATTGGCAGTAAGTTATCACCATATAATTAATTCTGTACTAGCCATAAAAATAGCCAACGTCACTTTTTCCACCAATTTATTACTTACTGTGAACGATGGCTTAATGGCTGTTTTTTTTCTGTTAGTGAGCTTGGAAATAAAACGAGAATTACTGGCAGGCGAATTAAATTCGCGCAAAAAAGCCTTATTGCCCGGCATTGCAGCGCTAGGTGGGATGCTCTGTCCCGCTTTATTATTTTTTTTATTTAACCATGCGCACCAAGAATATTATCAAGGCTGGGCTATCCCAACGGCAACAGATATTGCTTTCTCGCTAGGTATTCTAGCGTTTGTTGGCGCTAAAGTTCCTAACTCTCTGAAAAGTTTTTTAATGGCGTTGGCCATTTTAGATGATCTAGGCGCCATTATCATTATTGCCATTTTTTATACCCAACATATTAATATTATCTATTTATTGT
>CAIUAS010000155.1 GCA_903897205.1 uncultured Gammaproteobacteria bacterium | reverse complement strand
TGGAGATAATCCTATGTTTGCTAATACAGCTCATCCTTTTGAAAAGCCTTTAATGGCTGATTTATTAGGATTATTGAGACAGCAAGATTATTTAGATGAATTTGATAATATTCGAATTGGTTTAGCTTCTCCGGAAATGATCCGTTCTTGGTCATTTGGTGAAGTTAAAAAACCCGAAACAATCAATTATCGTACTTTTAAACCGGAGCGCGATGGTTTATTTTGCGCTAAAATCTTTGGTCCTATTAAGGATTATGAATGCTTGTGTGGAAAATATAAGCGTTTGAAACATCGTGGAATCATTTGTGAAAAATGTGGCGTTGAAGTAACGTTGGCGAAAGTGCGTCGTGAACGTATGGGGCATGTTGAATTGGCAAGCCCAGTTGCGCATATCTGGTTTTTAAAGTCATTGCCTTCAAGGATTGGTTTATTGTTGGATATGACTCTGCGTGATATTGAGCGTGTTTTATATTTTGAAGCATTCGTAGTAGTAGAACCTGGAATGACAGAACTTGAGAGAGGCCAACTGCTCACAGATGATGCTTATTTAGAAGCCATTGAAGAACATGGTGATGAGTTTGATGCGCGTATGGGTGCTGAAGCTATCCAAGTGTTACTGCAAACAATGGATCTTGATGAGGAAGTTAAGCGCTTACGTGAGGAAATTCCAAATACTACTTCGGAAACAAAATTAAAGAAGTTAACTAAACGTTTAAAACTATTAGAAGCTATACAAGGCTCTGGTAATAAATCTGATTGGATGATCTTAACAGTATTGCCCGTATTACCACCAGACTTACGTCCTTTAGTGCCATTAGATGGCGGACGTTTTGCTACTTCTGATTTAAATGATTTGTATCGCCGAGTAATTAATCGAAATAATCGCTTGAAGCGTTTACTAGATTTAAATGCGCCAGATATTATCGTACGTAATGAAAAGCGTATGTTACAAGAGGCTGTAGATGCTTTATTGGATAATGGTCGACGTGGTCGTGTGATTACGGGTAGCAACAAGCGCCCACTTAAGTCATTAGCCGATATGATTAAAGGTAAGCAAGGACGTTTTCGTCAAAACTTATTAGGTAAGCGCGTTGACTATTCGGGTCGTTCTGTAATTGTGGTTGGTCCAACCTTAAAATTACATCAATGTGGTTTGCCTAAGAAAATGGCACTTGAATTATTCAAGCCCTTTATTTTTAGTAAATTACAGTATCGCGGTTTGGCATCAACTATTAAAGCTGCAAAGAAAATGGTTGAACATGAGGCACCTGAAGTTTGGGATATCCTTGAAGAAGTTATTCGGGAGCATCCAGTATTATTAAACCGTGCGCCAACCTTGCATCGTTTAGGCATTCAGGCATTTGAGCCTGTGTTAATTGAAGGTAAAGCAATTCAATTACATCCCCTTGTTTGTACAGCTTATAATGCTGACTTTGACGGTGATCAGATGGCTGTGCATGTGCCGCTTACCCTAGAAGCACAATTAGAAGCGCGTGCGTTAATGATGTCTACTAATAATATCTTATCACCTGCTAATGGCGAGCCAATCATTGTACCTACGCAAGACGTAGTATTAGGCCTTTATTATTTAACTCGCCATCGCATTAATGCGAAAGGTGAGGGTATGGTTTGCTCAGATACTACAGAAGTTCATCGTCTTTATGAGAATGAGGTTGCTGATTTACATGCGAAAATTAAAGTTCGATTAAATCGTCTCGAGCAAGCCGCTGATGGCACTAAGCAAATTAATAATAAATTAATTGAAACAACAGTTGGTCGCGTTATTCTTAGTGATATATTACCAGCAGGACTCAACTTTGAAGTAATCAACAAAGCACTTAATAAAAAGACTATTTCGGCTTTGATTAATGAGTGTTATCGTCGTCTAGGGTTAAAAGAGACGGTTATTTTTGCTGATCAATTAATGTATACAGGTTTTTATTATGCGACTCGCGCAGGTATTTCTATTGGTATTAATGACTTAGTAATTCCTGAAAGCAAAGCGGTTATTATTGGGCAAGCTGAAGCAGAAGTTAAAGAAATTGAAGCACAGTATGCATCTGGCTTGGTAACTCAAGGTGAGCGTTATAATAAAGTAGTTGATATTTGGTCTCGCACAAATGATTTAGTCGCAAAAGCGATGATGGAGCAAATCGCAACTGAAACAGTTATAGATGCTGAAGGTAAAGAAGTGCGTCAAGAATCATTTAATCCAGTGTTTATGATGGCTGATTCTGGTGCTCGTGGTTCTGCCGCGCAGATTCGTCAGTTAGCAGGTATGCGTGGTTTGATGGCGCGCCCAGACGGTTCTATTATCGAAACTCCGATTACAGCAAATTTCCGTGAAGGGTTAAATGTATTGCAATATTTTAACTCTACGCACGGTGCACGAAAAGGTTTGGCGGATACTGCTTTGAAAACGGCAAATTCAGGTTATTTAACACGCCGTTTAGTGGATGTTGCGCAAGATGTTGTAATTGCTGAAGATGATTGCAGCACCATGAATGGCATTTTAATTACGCCACACATTGAAGGTGGTGACATAGTGGTTCCATTACGTGAACGTATATTAGGCCGCGTAGTTGCTGAGGATGTTATTTTGCCAGGTAGTGATGATGTTGTTGTTGCGCGTGGCACATTACTTGATGAGCATTGGGTTGAGGTTATTGATGAGCATGGCGTAGATCAGATCAAAGTGCGCACACCTATTAGTTGCGAAGCACGTTATGGTATATGTGCTGCTTGTTACGGTCGTGACTTGGCGCGAGGACACTTGGTCAATATAGGCGAAGCAGTGGGCGTAATAGCTGCGCAATCAATTGGTGAGCCAGGAACACAGTTGACTATGCGTACCTTCCATATCGGGGGTGCAGCATCGCAAACAACCGTTGTTAGTAGCGTGCAAGTAAAATCTAAAGGCCGTATTAAGTTAAATAACATTAAGCTCGTTCGGCATGTTAACGGACATTATGTTGCTGTGTCGCGTTCAGGTGAAATCACTATTTTAGACCTGCATGGGCGTGAGCGTGAGCGGTATAAGGTGCCTTATGGTGCAGTTGTTAAGTTAGGTGATGGTACAGAGGTTGAACCAGGGCAATTAGTTGCACACTGGGATCCGCATACACATCCAATTGTCACTGAAGTGTCAGGTTATTTAAAGTTCATTGATTTAATTGATGGCCTTACCATGAACCGTCAAACAGATGAATTAACCGGATTAACAAGCATTGTTGTTACCGACTCAAAGCAACGCGGTCCTGGTGGCAAAGAGTTGCGTCCAATGCTACGTTTGGCGGATAAAGAAGGTAATGATTTATTCTTACCAGGCACTTCTTTGCCGGCGCATTACTTTTTACCGACTAATGCAATTGTTACCATGGAAGATGGCGCACAGGTAGGCGTGGGTGATGTTATTGCCCGTATCCCACAGGAAG
>CAIUAS010000154.1 GCA_903897205.1 uncultured Gammaproteobacteria bacterium | reverse complement strand
CGCACTAGAAATAGTTGCAAATAGTCAAGCAACGGTTTGTTTGATGCATATGCAAGGTAAACCGCAGACCATGCAAGTCGCTCCACACTATGAAGATGTGGTTGCAGAAGTAAAAGCCTTTTTAGCTAATCGTGTTCAAGCATGTTTGATGGCTGGCATTCCAAAGGAGCGTATTCTAATTGATCCAGGATTTGGTTTTGGTAAATCTTTTGCACATAATTCTCGGCTGTTAAATCAGTTGGATGAATTCAAAAGTTTGGGAGTTCCCATATTGGTAGGATTGTCTCGCAAGAGCATGATCGAAACCGCGCTAAATTTGCCCGTGGAGCAACGATTATATGCAAGTTTAGCTTTAGCAGTCTTGGCTATCGTAAAAGGTGCCGTTATTATACGTACCCATGATGTAAAACCGACGCTCGAAGCTATTCTAATGGCAAGTCGAGTGCTATCTGAGGCTTAGTAGATGATGATAAAGCGTAAATATTTTGGTACAGATGGCGTACGTGGACGGGTAGGCGAGGCGCCTATCACGCCAGAATTTGTATTAAAGTTAGGTTGGGCAGTTGGTAAGGTGCTTGCACAAAAAGGTGGCAGCAAAGTCTTGATTGGTAAAGATACGCGTATTTCTGGTTATATGTTTGAATCCGCTTTAGAAGCGGGTTTATCTGCGGCCGGCGTTGATATTCATTTATTAGGACCAATGCCTACCCCTGCAATTGCTTACCTTACTCGAACATTGCGCGCACAGGTAGGTATTGTTATTAGTGCTTCGCATAATCCCTACTATGATAATGGTATTAAATTCTTTTCTGCGCAGGGTAGTAAATTAGCTGATGAAGTTGAGCTAGCTATAGAGGATCAGTTAGAGCAGTCGATGACTATTGTAGAGTCAATTAAATTGGGCAAAGCCTCTCGCGTACCCGATGCAGGTGGGCGTTATATTGAATTTTGTAAGAGTACAGTGCCTGCAAGCTTAAGTTTGCACAATATGAAAATTGTGGTCGATTGCGCCAATGGCGCCACTTACCATATAGCGCCAAATGTTTTTCAAGAGTTAGGTGCGGAAGTGATTGAAATTAATGCTGAGCCTGATGGCTTAAATATTAATGAAAATTGTGGCTCAACACGTCCTCAAGTATTACAAAAAATCGTATTGGCTGAGCGTGCTGATTTAGGTATTGCATTCGATGGCGATGGGGATCGCGTCATCATGATTGATGCGCATGGTGAAGTGGTTGACGGCGATGAGCTGTTATTTATTATTGCTAAACAAGGTGCTCAACGTAATCGTATTCATCATGGCGTTGTGGGTACAGTCATGAGTAATTTAGGGTTAGAAGTCGCGTTACGCAATTTAGGGTTGGATTTTGTTCGTGCTAATGTGGGTGATCGTTATGTGCTAACCGAATTGCAAAATAAGGGGTGGCAATTAGGCGGTGAAACCTCCGGTCATATTATCTGCCTTGACGCTACAACAACGGGCGATGGAATCGTAGCCGCTTTACAAGTATTAGTCGCTCTCCATCAAACGGGTAAACCCTTACATGAATTAAAAACAGGCATGCAAAAATTTCCACAAACAATGATTAATGTTAAGTGCGCTAATCAAAGGGAGCTGCATGAGCTGCCGCGTGTGCAAAAAGCCATTCAACAAGCTGAAAAAAAATTAGCCGGTAAAGGACGTGTGTTATTACGTAGTTCAGGCACGGAACCTGTAATCCGTGTTATGGTAGAGGGCCAAGAATGTAGGCAAGTTGAGCAATTAGCACATGAATTAGCTGATATTGTTGCGGCCGAAGTTAAATAGTTTGTTATTTTTTTCTTTTTCAGGATATCGATTCGCTTATGCGTAAACTAATCATTGCAGGTAATTGGAAAATGCATGGCACGCGCACGAGTGTGCAGGCCCTATTAACGGATTTGACAAAGCAGTTAATCGTTAGTGATTCTGTTGAAATGATTGTATTTCCTCCGTTTGTTTTTTTAGAGCAAGCACAGCGTCTATTAGAAGGAAGCGCTATTAAATGGGGTGCGCAAAATATTGCTGCTGAACAAAGCGGCGCTTTTACCGGTGAAATATCAGCAACCATGATAAGCGATTTTGCTTGTCAATACACTTTAATAGGCCATTCCGAGCGGCGTTCTTTATATGGTGAAGTAGACGATATGGTGGCTAAGAAATTTATGCTCGCTAAACAAGCAAGATTGACACCGGTGTTATGTGTCGGTGAGACGCTTATTGAGCGAGAAAAAGGCTTAACGCAGCAAGTGGTTAGTCGGCAGCTCGGAGCTATTTTACAGTTAGCGGGTGGCGCGGAAAACTTATCTCAAGCTATTTTGGCATATGAGCCTGTGTGGGCGATTGGTACAGGCTTAACGGCAACACCAGAACAGGCGCAGGAAATCCATGCTATGTTACGCCAACAGGTGGCACAGCTAAATCCAACTATTGCACAACAATTACGCATCCTGTATGGTGGCAGCGTCAAAGTGGCTAATGCAAAAGCATTATTTTCTATGCCGGATATTGACGGTGGTTTAGTAGGCGGCGCATCCTTAGACGCCCAAGAATTTTTGCAAATTTATTATTCAGCTCAAGCAAAGTGATCCAATTATGCAACAGTTATTATTAGTTATACATGTGTTAGTTTGCGTTGCCTTAATCGTATTGGTTTTAATTCAGCAAGGAAAGGGCGCTGAAATGGGTGCCTCATTCGGTAGCGGAGCATCCCAAACACTTTTTGGCAGTCAAGGTTCTGGGTCGTTTTTGGTTAGAATCACAGCTGTTTGTGCGGCATTATTTTTTATCACGAGCTTATCATTAGGTTATTTGACTGCGCATCAAGCTAAACAAGATCCTTTGCAAAATTTAACTAATGCGGTAGTAAACGCAGCCGCTCAGGCGCCAGCTCGAACCACTTCTGTGGCGTCAGCGGCGCCAAGCTCGCAGAGTGAAGTTCCTCAAGAACAAATTCCACAAAACCAGATTCCACAGCAAAAATAGTAAAGCTAGCGCAACCCAACAAAATTTCCTCCATTTACGCGCTATGTTTATTGGGTTGCGCTACGCTTCTAACTTACGCATCTGAACGCGTTAAATCTAAATGTCCTAAGAATATTCTCAAGCAATTTATCTAATTCATGTCTAAAACTGCTTTATTTTAATTTATAAGTTATCTACAATAGCCAGCTCGTTCTAGCGAATGCCGAAGTGGTGAAATTGGTAGACACGCCATCTTGAGGGGGTGGTGGCGAAAGCCGTATCGGTTCGAGTCCGATCTTCGGCACCATTATTGATAGATTTCTTGTGAAATTTCCCTCATATTTCTTAACTGGAACTCATTACTTAATAAGTTGTATAATTACTCTAATTTCATTGATAATACTTGAGAAAATAAATGTTAGAGAATTATTTGCCCGTTTTGATTTTTATTGTCATGGGTATTGTAATTGGGATGATGCCAATTTTAATTGGCTTTCTTATTAGCCCCAAACGTCCTAATGCCGCTAAGTTATCGCCTTATGAGTGTGGTTTTAGTCCGTTTGAAGACGCGCGTTTGCCTTTTGATGTGCGTTATTATCTGGTAGCAATCTTATTTATTTTATTTGATTTGGAAACTGCATTTTTAATCCCGTGGGCAGTCGTGTTGCGCCATATTGGTTGGTATGGTTTTTCCAGTATGATGGTCTTTTTGGGATTGTTAGTCATTGGCTTTATTTATGAATGGAAAAAAGGCGCTCTTGAATGGGAGTAGGCTTTACTGATGTGCAAGAGAGATTTTGAGGTGTTT
>CAIUAS010000153.1 GCA_903897205.1 uncultured Gammaproteobacteria bacterium | reverse complement strand
TGGGTAATGATTGGGAGAGTATCCAAAGTCGTTTGCGCGCTTATCGTAATGTCGTTACTAAAATGGAGGCGTGGGGCGTATATAATGGATTGCACACGCGGCTGGGGGCGCCCGCTGCCGAATTTACCTTGTCTGAATATTTTACGCGTAAAAGTATGCGCAGTATGGGGCGCGTTGCGTTGATGGCTACCCGTGCCAGTGAGTTGGCTTTAATAGACGCTGGTTTAAGGGAGGATCCTATCTTAAACAGCGGAAGGCTGGGGATTGCGTATGGTTCATGCACGGGAACGCCAGAAGCCATTGGGGCTTTTAATACCATGTTTGTGGAAAAAACCACTAAAAATATTAACGCGACGACTTATATTAAAATGATGCCGCATACGGCGCCGGTGAATATAGGGGTTTTCTTTGGTATAACTGGTCGTATCATTACGACTTCTAGCGCGTGTACTTCTGGTAGCCAGGGCATTGGTTATGCGTATGAGACGATTCGTGCAGGTCGCCAGGAAGTGATGATTGCGGGCGGTGCTGAAGAATTGTGTGCGACGGAAGCGGCTGTTTTCGATACGCTTTATGCGACCAGTGTACGTAATGATGAACCGGCCAATACGCCAAGCCCTTTCGATGCGCAGCGGGACGGCTTGGTCATCGGGGAGGGCGCTGGCAGTTTGATTCTGGAGGACCTGGAACATGCGCGTGCACGCGGCGCGAAAATTTATGCAGAAATTGTCGGGTTTGGTACGAACAGTGATGGTTGTCATGTGACGAACCCCAACGCTGAAACCATGAAAATTGCGCTTGAGCTGGCCTTGGAAGCGGCGGGCTTGCCGCCTTCGGCGATAGGTTACGTAAACGCGCATGGCACCGGTACTCAGCAGGGAGACAGCGCCGAATCCCACGCCACGGCGCAAGTACTGGGCAATAAAGTTCCTATTAGTTCTTTGAAAAGTTATATGGGGCATACGCTAGGTGCGTGCGGTGCACTGGAAGCCTGGTTTACGATTCAAATGCTGCGCGAAAACTGGTATGCGCCGACCCTTAATTTGCGACAAGTCGATCCACTTTGTGCGGATCTGGATTACATCACCCAGGAAGGCCGCGTATTAGAATGTGAATATGTGATGTCGAACAACTTTGCTTTTGGCGGAATTAATACGTCTCTTATTTTTAGAAAAGTATGTTAAATTATTTATTATTTTTACCACGAGAGGAAAAACAGCATGAAAAAATTAATGACTACGATAATCGCATTAACTCTGTCGATACTTTTCATATCAACGGCCCAGGCGCGCAATACGCGCTATCTTTTGCCCATCAACGCCGCCCTGAGTTCAAGTGAAATGGCGGGTAAGCTGGATGGTTCTGTGAAATTCTATTTTGGTAATCAACGTCATCCGCGTGTTTTGCAAGATGTCGGCGTGTATGTGGTTAATCCTAAAACTAATTCCATTGGTAAATCGGATCTCAGGGCTTGTAACTGGGTCTTTTTATCCGCATTAGTTGCGCTGCAAAAACATGCCAAAGAAGCAGGTGCTAATGCGGTTATTAATACAGTTAGTTATTATAAGAAAAATGAAATGTCGAGCGCCACGCAGTACGAATGTCACGCCGGCGCCATGATGGCTGGTGTTGCGTTGAAGGGGGATTTGGTTAAAGTGGCGAGGTAATCCATTTTGATTTCACCCTGAAAAAACGGACACTCAACATTCATGGTAAAACTGAGCTGATCTAGCGAAAGATTTTGAATGTGCTCCCCAGGAATAGGACGGCTATAGCGTTATTTGGCCTTGAAAATAACCTTTATTCAATCTAGTATGTTTCCACTCTATTAATGTAATTTTTTAAGGATAGCTAACATGGAAGTAAATAGTATGCATTTTTTAAAGCACTTTTTGGTAACAAAAAAAATTGTTCGCTTAGTTAAATATAGCGTGTTGGGTTCTTGCTTAATTGGCTGTTTGTCTCACGCTGCGTTGGCAGAGGTAACGGCAGGTGCTGCTAATACAGCTGTACTTCCCTCTATTAAATTAGGCAAAAGTGTAGGCGCTACTGGCGAGAGTGGCCGAGTGGGCAGAGGAATGATTTTGGGTTCTAATATTTATCTTGACCAGATAAATCAGGCGGGTGGAATTCAGGGAAGAAAAGTAGAGATGATAGCTTTAAATGATGGTTATGAACCGGTACGCGCCGCAGAAAACGTTCGTCAGTTAATCGATAAAGATCAAGTTTTAGCGTTGGTTGGCAATAATGGTAGCCCAACCACGGCTGTAGTATTGCCAATCGTCAATGAAAAGAAAGCATTATTATTTGGCACTTATTCAGGTGCTGCTTTCTTATATAAAAAGCCACCCGATCGCTATGTATTTAGTTTCCGCGCAAGCTTTGCTGAAGAAGCGGCGGAAATGATTAAAGGTTTATTGAGCGCTGGCATTAAGCCTAGCGAAATTGCTTTTTTTGGCCAGAATGATGCTTATGGTCAAGCCGTTTATCAAGGCTGTATCCAAGCCCTGCAAGCTAATGGATACCCTCAAATAGAGTCGTTGCCTCGCGGCGATTTTTCTCGTAACACTTTAAATGTTGAAGGTGCGTTAGCGCAAATCATGGAAGAGATGAAAGAACCTCCTAAGGCGATTATTTTAGGCGGCAACTTCGGATCAAATACTAAATTTGCTAAGTTAGCTGTGCACCAATTTCCTAAGGTTTATATTCTTGCGGTAACCGGCCTTATCAATTCCTCTGAATTAACTGAGCAAGAACAGAAGAGAATTATTGCGACCCAGGTGGTGCCCGTAATTGATTCTAATTTACCTGCTGTACGTGAATATCGTGACGCTCTCAAAAAATATGGCAATAATGCTCAGTCTGATTCAGTTTCTCTGGAGAGTTATTTGGGGACGAAATTATTTGTGCTTGCCTTACAAAAAGCAGTCGTAGAAAATAAACTCACAGGCGAAGGCATTATTGATACGTTAGAAAGTATGCACGATATTGATATTGGTCTTGGCTTGAAAATCAGTTTTGATAAAGCACATCATCAAGCATTACATAAAGTTTGGGTTACTCAATTAAAAGATGGAAAATTTGTACCTTTTTTGTGGTCAGAAATCCAAACAGCGTCGAATAAATAAAACTACACAGGAAGTTATTCTCGCTGTTTCAGCGGGAATAAATGCTAAAATTGCAACGAGGAAATATAAGTATGCAGATTAAAAGGATTGTTGTTTCTCTTATTGGCATGGGCCTTCTGGGAGCATTTGTTTCTGCCCAGGCAGATCCGCAAACAGACACCGCTCAAACACAAACTAGTTTTCTTCCACATGTTAATATTGATGGCAACTTGCGGCTATATAATTTTTGGCGTGATTACAGTAATGCTACGCCAGATCAGTCGGCGTTTTCTGTCGGTGGTAAGCTCAATCTGCTGACCGATGCTTTTTGGAATGGTTTTAAGGTAGGCGCCACTTTATATACGGCGCAGCCTTTAGGGATGAACGCTTCTAATCCCTCGCGACGAGACAGTACATTGCCCGCAACCCCCATTACAGTATTAGGCCAATCTTATTTACAATATCAAGATAAGTATGTTCTCGTACGTGCGGGCAATCAACTGATTACAACTCCCTGGCTTAATGACGCTGATAGCCGCATGATTCCCGCCACTTATCAAGGCATCTACAGTACGGTATCGCCCATAAAAGATCTAAACTTCACGGCGATGCGAATCATTCGTTTTAAAAGCAGAATTGCTGATGATTTTAGTCGAACCAATGTTTTTTATCCGACCAATGGTGGTTCTATTAAAGGTTTAAATGATACTGCCTCGGAGGGCGCCGCAGCTGTTGGCTCACAATACACCTACGGTGATTTTAATACCCAAGCATGGGGTTATCAATTTTATAATTACGGCAAATTAGTTTATGGCGATGCTAATTACAAGTTGGCGGCAAGCAATTTCGTTAAGCCCCTAGTTGGCGTTCAAATTGCTCGTGAATGGAACGATGGCAGTCAAACACTTAACGCCTTAGGTTTAGGTGCAACCAATGCAACAGCCTATGGTGTTTTATTGGGTGCTGAAGTGGGTGAGGGAAAATTGACTATTGGTTATAATGCGATACCCAGACACTCGCATGCTTACTATCGCAATGGCGATTTTGTATCTCCTTACACCAGTGCTTCAGATCCGCTTTACACCACGTCCATGGTGGCAGGATTAGTGGATAAAGCAGCGGGTTCTGCTATTAAGGTCGGGGCGCAATATTATCTTTATGATCGCCAGGTACTCTTAAAAGCAAGTTATGCAAAATATAATACAACACCCTATACGCCTAATACCAATGAAACTGATCTGGATGCAACTTATAAATTTAATAAAGGAAAATTAAAAAATCTTTCTATTAGAGGCCGATTAGCTGTCCTTAACGGTAATCCTGCTTACGGAAAATTAGTTTACAGCCGTTTGATGCTACAGTATGATTTTGCTTAGGCAACGCCTCCAAGTTTGGAAAAATAGATTATGTATTACAGCAAAATAACCGATAATCAAGCCGACTTTTTAGAAGTAGATTTAAGCGGTACGGATTTGCTATCCAATCCTTTACTGAATAAGGGAATGGCTTTTACACAGCAAGAGCGTGAAGCGTTTGGTTTGTTCGGGTTTTTACCTGCGCAAGAGGAAACTTTGGAAGAACAACTTGCGCGCAGTTATGAAGCATACAACAGGAAAGAATCTGATTTAGAAAAGCACATTTACTTGCGCAATTTGCAAGATATTAATGAGACATTATTTTACGCTTTACTTAATCAATATTTAATTGAAATGATGCCAATCGTGTACACGCCGGTTGTCGGCGAAGGTTGCCAGGAATTCAGTCATATTTACCGGCGTCCGCGTGGTATTTTTCTAAGTTATTTAGATAAAGATCGGTTAGATAAAATTCTTGCCAACCCCCAATTTGATTATATTAAAGCCATCGTAGTATCGGATGGCGAACGTATTTTAGGTTTGGGTGATCAAGGCGCAGGTGGCATGGGCATCCCAGTCGGCAAATTATCGCTTTATACGGCATGCGCAGGTTTGCATCCTGCAACCACTTTACCTATTTTGCTTGATACCGGCACCAATAATGCCGAACGTATAAACGATCCACTTTATATTGGTTGGAAACACGAACGCATACGCGGCAAAGATTATGACGATTTTATTGAAGCCTTCGTGCAAGCAGTCAATAAACGTTTTCCACATGTGTTAGTGCAATGGGAAGACTTCGCACAATTAAATGCGACGCCCATTTTAGAACGCTATCGCGATAAGATTTGTACTTTTAATGATGATATTCAAGGCACTGCCGCCATTGCAGCAGGTACTTTATTCGCGGCGGTTGATGTTACTCAATTACCTTTGCGTGAGCAGCGCATTGCTGTGTTGGGCGCCGGTTCTGCAGGTTGCGGTATTAGTGAACTTATCGTTAAAGCCATGGTAGCTGATGGATTAACTGAAAAAGAAGCACGTTCGCGGTTTTATTTAGTGGATCGAAATGGCTTGTTAGTAGAAGGCATGACCGGATTAATGCCTTTCCAGCAAAAATTCTTGCATCCGGTGAGTACCATTGCTAATTGGCAATGTGCAAATCGCAACAACATCACACTAAAAGAGGTCGTTGCTAATGCACATCCTACTTTATTAATTGGCGTATCCGGTCAACCTGGTGCTTTCACCGAAGAAATTGTACGCGAAATGGCGGCGCATGTTGAACGTCCAATCATTTTCCCCTTATCAAATCCCACTAGCCGAGCAGAAGCCGTGCCTACGGATTTATTAGCATGGACAAATAATCGCGCGATCATCGGTACCGGCAGTCCATTTCCTGATGTCATAAAAAATGGCAAACCCTTTCGTATGGATCAAACCAATAATGCTTATATTTTTCCAGGTATTGCCTTAGGTGTGATTGCAGCAAAAGCAAAACATGTTACTGATAATATGTTTATGGTGGCAGCGAAAGCATTAGCTAATTGTTCGCCCGCTAAATCAAACCGTGAAGCAAATTTATTACCACCGCTTACTGATATTAGAACCATTTCTTTTGATGTGGCCTTTGCCGTTGCTAAAGAAGCACAGGCAGCCGGATTAGCAGATAAACTGAGTGATGATGAACTGACGCAGCGTATTCGTAAGAAAATGTGGACACCCAATTATTTACCCTATAAAAAGAAATAATATACTCAAAGCGTTTTAAATAGCGTCTTTCGCACTGAATGACTTTCCGTGAGTTCCGCCCCCTCTCTTTTGTTTAAAAAGAATTTCATTTTCTCGGCAAAGAAATTATCAATTGCTTGTTTATCTTTAGGCTTTTGAAAAAAGGTTTGAGGGATTAAGCCTGTTTTATAATGGCCTGCCAGTGGCAGCGGCTGTTTTACTTGCTGACGATATAAGTAACGAAAAGCGCCTAATGCCTTGATGTAATCATCTGTTCCTAAGAAGAAATCTTTTGAGCGCTTTTCCAACCAAAGTTTTGTACAGTGCACTGCGTCTGCAGGGTTATCGTTTTGAATCGTGCCAGTTTTTTTCCAAGCTTTGCAGGAACGCTCCGGACGATAAATACTAGCATTCGGTATTTCAGTTATATTTTCTTTATGAGATTCATTATTAGTAATCACATTAAATGCTTGAATAATATCCGAATAAGTCAAGTAAAGTGTTTTCAAGAAATCAGTTAGTTTAAAAACTAAACTGGTAATTTTATCGTTGATATCGATAGTTTTTATTTTTTTCAATTCATCCCAAATCAATCCGGCTCGATATTTATTAGCATCATCCCAAAAAGCAATAAAATTATTTCTGCTAACAGGGTTTAATTTTTTTTTGCCAGCTAATTTCTTTAAGCACTCTGTGACATTTTTTTTTCAATGATGAGGGGAAAGTTGGTTAAAGTATCTAATTCTATTTGGTTTCCTGCTATGACTCGCCATCCATCTGATAATCGATTTTTATCTGTTAAAATATTTTTATTTTTTAATTCTTGCCATACGGCCGTTGCTTGTTCTTGATGTTGTTTTGGCAAGCATTGAAGAAATCGTTTTAAAGTAATGGCCACTGTACCAGAACGCTTACCACTATCTTTAAATAATCGAAATTGTTCCCAGGTCATGCGCCATGGGTTTGTATGAGCAAAATTAAATTCTTTTTGCCTGGTATAGAGAACTTGCGCATTTGTTACGATGCGCCAATTAATTTTACCCTCTTGTATGGTGGCTTCTACTAAGGGCTCTTGGTGAAAATTAATATCTAACTGCTTAGTTAAAAAAAATAAAAGATTAGATTTACAAGCGGCTTCATCAAAAGCTTCTTGCAGCAACTTTTGGAACAGTTCAAAGCCATCCTTAGCAAAATAAGTTTGTACACACTGTTCTATATTTGTTATTCCAATACTTTATTATTATTTGGCAAGCCAGCTTCAGTCGGATGTGGGTGACAACGCCTAAATTGGTTGAGGTGTATACTAATTTCATGAAATTTTTCCGCTATTAAATATTCAATAGGAGTTGTTTGTTATTGGTTTGTTTTTTGAGATTATCATGAAAGTGCACGCCTAGTCCGATGAGCCTTATGGGTAATTGATAACGTAAATAAGCAGTTTGGCAGAGCTGGTGAAATAAATCTATTGTTAAGTCGTTTGCAATGGTCTCTGCGGTGGTTTGGGTGAAATTGTTAAATTTTATTTTCACAAATTGATTTTTGATACTGCGTTCTTGATAAGGTTTAAGGCGCTGAGTGAGTTGTTCAAAAAGTGTTGATAAGATGTGCGTGCAATTTGTTAAATGTGGTAAGTCGCTGGGAAAGGTTTCTTCCACGCTTACTGATTTGCGTGTACGTTGCGATTCTACGGCGCGAGTATCAATACCACGACAATAATTAAAAAGCTTTTGACCAAATAGACCAAAATGCTCGGCTAGTTGTTCAACGGAGTATGTTTGTAAATCCGAACAGGTTTGAATATTCATGCTATGCATTTTTTGCGCCGTTACTTTGCCAACGCCTGGAATTTTAGCAACCGGTAAATGCAAAATAAAATCATTGATCTGTTTGGGCGTAATAACGTATTGACCGTTCGGCTTGTTCCAATCGCTGGCCACTTTGGCTAAAAATTTATTAGGTGCAACCCCAGCAGAGGCCGTTAATCGATATTGCTGAAATATTTGCGCGCGAATGGCTTGTGCAATGCGCGTAGCGCTTCCTTGCAAGTGTTCGCAATCGGTAACGTCTAAATAGGCTTCGTCTAATGAAAGGGGTTCTATATTTGGCGTATAAGCATAAAAGATATCACGGATTTGAGTTGAGATGGCTTTATATTTTGCCATGTTGACTGGGAGTAAAATTAAATCAGGACATAAACGTAATGCGTGTGCAGTAGGCATCGCCGAGCGTGCACCATACTTTCTGGCTTCATAATTACAGGTACAGAGCACGCCGCGTTTATCAGCCGGACCGCCGACTGCAACAGGCTTACCTTTTAAGTCAGGGTTGTCCCGCATTTCAATGCCGGCATAAAAACAGTCCATATCAATATGAATAATTTTACGCATAAAGATTTATATTAATGTGTTGTGGTGATTCTGCGAGAGTTTTCGCCTAAATAATATGATAGTGAACAAATGGTAAACAGGCAAGTTTTTAACGTAGTTAACATGCTAAATGTCCGGTTCTATTAGCACGCCATCTACCCGGTTTTAAACTGTAAATTTTCTAAGAAGAACCATTCTGGTCATGCGGCGTTATGGTTAAGAATATTTATTAATATTTCCTTAAGCTTTCTTTGATATGGTTAATAATTAACAACGAGGGTATTTATCATGAAAAAAAATGGACCATCCAATATAACTCAATATCAATTTTTCAGAGAAATCGGTTTTGGTGATCAACGTATACAGCCAAAAATGCTGGCGAAAGCGCAGTTTAAGATTAAAAATGAAGAGAACAGTAACTCCACGTTAGAACTCGAGTATCAATCCCGTCTGGAAGATTCTCTGTTGTTTGAAGAAATGGTTAGTCAATCTAATACTGCTATGAATCTTATATTGAAGCTTTTCAAAAATGAATTTCCTGATATTTGCAAAGGCAATAAGGGTTTGCATTTATTAAACTTATTGCTAAGTAAAGACGATGCCTTAGAAGCGTGTCAGCAGATGGAATCTGAGAAAATATCAGTGATTGAATATGTTATGCGTTCAGATAATGAGGCGGCGATGGCAGCAGTTTTAAAAAAACTCGAATTAGAACCGCGAAAGGATAAAATTGCTGCTTTACTCAAGCGATGCTTAATGAATAATTTTTGTCTAAATATTATTCTACAACCAAGTTATGCGCATATTCTAGCTAAAATCCTTGTTATGCTGGGAGAGGAAGCAAAAGCCGCTTGCCAGCAAAAAAATAGTTCTGATGAAACACTAGTGCATGTTGCTGCACGAAATAAAAATGCAGAAGCGCTAAAAGTGATTTTAGCAACGCTGGGAGAGGAAGCAAAAGCCGCTTGTCAGCAAAAAAATAGTTGTGATGAAACGCCAGTGCATGTTGCTGCAGGAAATAAAAATGCAGAAGCGCTAGAAGTGATTTTAGCGGCGGTGGGAGAGGCAGCAAGAGCTGCTTGTCAGCAAAAAAATAACTGTGATGAAACGCCAGTGCATGTTGCTGCAGGAAATAAAAATGCAGAAGCGCTAAAAGTGATTTTAGCAACGCTGGGAGAGGCAGCAAAAACTGTTTGTAGGCAAAAAAATAGGGAGGATCAAACGCCAGTGCATCTTGCTGCACGAAATAAAAATGCAGAAGCGCTAAAAGTGATTTTAGCAACGTTGGGAGAGGAAGCAAAAGCCGCTTGTCAGCAAACAAGTAATAATTGGAATGAAACGCCAGTGCATCTTGCTGCACGAAATGAAAATGCAGAAGCGCTAGAAGTGATTTTAACGGCGCTGGGAGAGGCAGCAAAAGCCGCTTGTCTGGAACAAAATAAACAAGCTGAAATGCCCGTGCATATTTGTGCAAGCAAGAAAAATACAGAAACGCTAAAAGTGATTTTAGCAACGTTGGGAGAGTTGGCAGAAGCCGCTTGTCTAGAGTCAAATACGCATGCTGATACACCAGTGCATCTTGCTGTACAACTGGGAAGTGCAGCGGGGCTGGAAATGATTTTAGCAAGCTTGGGAGCTGCAGCAAAAGTTGCTTGTCTGGAGCGAAATTACAGAGGCGAAACGCCATTGGATCTTGCTGAAAAAGGTAAAGATGCAGCAAAGCTGGAAATGATATCGCGAGCATTGGGAGAGGAAGCAGAAAAAGATTTTGCAGAGGATGCTATTTTTGATCCAAAAACTGAGTCCAATCCTCCAGCTAGATATGGTTTCAATTAAAAATAAATATTTTATAAGAGCATATCGAGCTATTTTACAGGCCATTATTTCCGTGTAGGCGGGGATGATGGCCTTTTTTATGGGTGGAGGTTTATCTAAATGGAAATTATTTTGGCCTGCTTTTCCAGTGTTATTTTTCAGAAGGTTGTGGGTATAATGCGGCTTAGAATTTCACTTTAATTTAGAAAAAAATATGACAACGCCTTTACTGACCCTTGCAAAAGTCACGCTGACTTTTAGTGCTGAACCTTTATTAGATAAAATTGATCTGCAAATAATGCCAGGAGAGCGTGTTTGTTTGATAGGGCGTAATGGAGCCGGTAAATCTAGTTTGCTAAAGATTATAGATAAGCAGCAAACGCCAACTGATGGCGAAATTTGGTATCAACCGGTTTTGCGTATTGCTCGTTTAGAACAAGAATTACCGCCTGAAAGTAATTTAACGGTTTTCGAAACTGTTGCGCAGGGCTTGGCCGCTGTTGGAAATTTGTTGGCTGAATATCATGAAATTACGTTGCAACTGACTAACTCACAATCGGATGCGGATTTAAAGCGTTTGAGCGAATTGCAACACGCGATAGATGCGTGCGATGGTTGGCGTTATGAGCAATTAATTAATGCCACTTTACAACGGCTAGATTTAACGGCGGATAGTTTGGTGAAAGAATTATCAGGCGGTTGGCAACGTCGGGTGCTGTTGGCGCGAGCATTAGTGTCGACCCCTGATCTTTTATTGTTAGATGAGCCCACTAATCATTTAGATGTTGCCGCTATTCAATGGCTTGAAGATGAGTTAATGGCATTTGCTGGCGGTTTATTATTTATTACCCATGATCGCGCACTTTTGCAGCGCTTAGCAACGCGTATTATTGAATTGGATCGAGGTTGTTTAACGAGTTGGCCAGGTGATTATGCTAATTTTTTACGGCGTAAGGAAGAATTCTATTTGGCGGAAGAAAGGCATAATGCGGAATTTGATAAAAAATTAGCGGCGGAAGAACGCTGGATACGTCAAGGCATTAAAGCCAGGCGCACCCGCAATGAAGGGCGTGTGCGTGCGCTGAAAACCTTAAGAACAGAACGTGAGCAACGTCGTGAGGTGCAAGGCAAAGCCAATTTAACATTTACGGCGGCTGAAAAATCAGGTCAATTGGTGATAGAAGCGGAACATATTTCACATGCTTACCATGATAAAATTATTATAAAAGATTTTTCATTGCGTATTATGCGAGGCGATCGTATTGGTTTATTGGGTGAGAATGGTGCAGGGAAAAGTACTTTATTGAACATATTGCTGGGTAATTTAGCGCCGCAACACGGGGCCGTTCGTTTAGGCACTAAATTAAAAATAGCTTATTTTGATCAAATGCGTGCGGTATTAGAGCCCGAAAAAACAGTGTTGGAAAATGTTGCGCAAGGGCGAGAAAGCATTGAGTTTGGTGATAAAACTAAACATATTATTAGCTATTTAGGCGATTTTTTATTTACGCCACAGCGTGCGCATACGCCTGTAAAGGCATTGTCTGGTGGAGAATGTAATCGGTTGGTGTTGGCCAGTTTATTTAGTCAACCTGCTAATTTGCTGGTATTAGATGAACCTACGAATGATCTGGATATTGAAACGCTGGAGTTGTTAGAAGAATTATTAACGAACTATCAAGGAACTTTATTGTTAGTGACGCATGATCGCGCCTTTTTAGATAATGTGGTTACGAGTGTGTTGGCGTTTGAGGGGGCGGGTAAAATAGTGGAATATATGGGTGGTTATAGTGACTGGTTGCAAAATCGGCCGTCAACTAAGTCATCTGCTAATAAAGATTCTGCTAAAAAGTCTGTTGAAAAAAATGATCAGACATCAATGCTTAAAGCTAAAAAAATGTCTTATAAAGAGCAGCGTGAACTTGCCGAACTTCCGCAGAAAATACAGCGCTTAGAACAAGAGCAGCAAGAGCTGGTTGCCTTAACTACCAGTACACAATTTTATCAGCAAGACAGCGCGCAAATTGCCAAAACAATGGCGAAGTTACAGACGCTGGAGCAGTCGTTGCAGCAATTATATAGCCGTTGGGAAGAACTAGAAGAGTAAAAGAAGGTTGTTTTCATGGATAATGATTTATATAAGCGTTCTAGCAAAGCGGGCTTGCCACCTGGAGCATTGATTTACACTGGCGAGTATAAAAATGAAAACTCGCAATTAGATTTAATAATTTATAATGTCGATCAATGTCAAGTGACAATGAATGTGTCTTTAGAGCAGTGTTTATTGCAGCCGACTGAGACGAGTACTTTATGGATTAATGTAGCTGGTTTGCATGACGTTAAATTAATTGAACAGCTTAATGAGCATTTTAAAATTCATCCGCTGGTTACCGAAGATATTCTTAATACGAGCCAACGCGCCAAGGTGGAAGAATATGATGGTTATTTATTCCTGACTTTAAAACAATTAAATTGGGATGAAAAAACGCATTATTTTCGCAGTGAACAGATTAGTATTGTTTTGGGCAGCGAATTCCTGTTGTC
>CAIUAS010000152.1 GCA_903897205.1 uncultured Gammaproteobacteria bacterium | reverse complement strand
TAGTGGCTGAGCGATGTATTGCAGAAATTAAATCTATGTGACTTACTTAATCTCTTAACCTGAAGAAATTTTTAAGCTAGCCAAAGAAGATATGCAAACCTTAGCCATCTTCACTGGGAGAACAAGCTTATTTTATGGGTGAAAAACCCAGCTCGGTAGACGCCTGCGCCTATGGCTTTTTAGCCAATATTATAAAGGCCCCAGGCAATTCTCCCTTGCAAGCAATAACTCGTTCTTATACTCATTTAGTTGCCTATTGTGAAAAAATGCACAAGCAATTTTATATACTATTAGAACAGCCTTAAAATGTGTTAAACTCGGTAAATCTTTCGCTCCAACAAGCCAAACGGAAATATTATGAAAACACTCCCTGTTTCGAAAAAGCAATTAAACTGGATTAATATTATCTTTTTCTCTCTCTTGCCTGTAATCGCCCTCACAGGCACTGTTCTGCTTTGTACCTTAAAGCCAATCTGCTGGGCCACCTGGATTTTGGCAGGCACTTACATGACAATAACCGGCTTATCGATTACAGCGGGTTATCATCGCTTATTTTCCCACAAAAGCTATCAAACGGTTTGGCCCGTGCGCTTGGTTCTACTGCTTTTTGGCGCAGGCGCCTTTCAGGGCAGCGCGTTAGAATGGTGCTCAGACCATCGCAATCATCATCGTTACACCGATACAGACAGCGATCCGTATAGTATCAAAAAAGGTTTTTGGCACGCCCATATTGGCTGGTTATTTCGCTTAGACACTCGTGCTTATGACTTTGCTAATGTAGAAGATTTACATGCCGATAAATTAATCGCTTGGCAACATAAGCATTATTTAAAAATCGCTATTTTCATGGGTTTCCTCCTGCCAGCAGGAATCGCAACTTTATGGGGTGATCCTCTCGGTGGCCTTATCATTGCCGGTGCACTGCGGATGACACTCAATCATCATTTCACGTTTGCCATAAATTCCATAGCGCACACCTTTGGCAAGCGCACTTATTCGCATGAACAATCAGCCCGCGACAACTGGTTTACCGCCTTAGTCACTTATGGCGAAGGTTTTCACAATTTTCACCATCAATTTCCTATTGATTACCGCAATGGAATACGTCCTTATCATTTTGATCCCACCAAGTGGTTAATCAAAACCTTGTCCTGGTGCCAATTAGCTTCTGATCTAAAATCAGTGAGCACACATCGAATCATCCGCTATCGCGTACAAACTGAAGAATTTCAATTGATAAGCCGATTGACCCAAGCGGGAGCCAATCAACTGCAAGTAAATCCACTTCAGTCCATGACAAAGCCTATTCTTGATAATATTTATCAGGCTTTAAAACGTATGGACGCTTTAGAAAAAGAATACTTAGCTGTATTAAAGCAAAAATATGATAAGCACCACCCTTCCAAAAATGCATACTATATCCAATTAAAAAGCTACAAAGCTCAATTTAAAGCGACTCAGCAAAATTTAAAAAATTATTTGCAGGCATGGAAAAAAGCCCTTAAAGCTTATAACCAACTCAATACTAATTTAAGTTAATTCTAATGGTGTAGATGTAGGTTGGGTTAAGCGCTGCGCTTAACCCAATCTTCCTAAGCTTATCAACACATT
>CAIUAS010000151.1 GCA_903897205.1 uncultured Gammaproteobacteria bacterium | reverse complement strand
TTTGTAATGCTCAGATTTGTGCGCATACTTCAAAAGTGCTAGTTCGTCTTTGCTTAATTGGAATCCTTTCATATTCGTCTTTGTACTTGATTAAATAATCACGTATTTTCTCACACCTGAAAATGATTCGCTACGGGTATATTGCGAGGCCTATAGAAAATTTTAGATCCAAACCAACTTCTCAAGATGAGCCTAAGAACGAATTTATTTTGCAATTTGCAAAGTTACATGAATGTATTTTGGAGTTTAAAAATGGAATAGAAGAATCGGTAAAAAGGGATAATCCAAATAATGTTATTAGCTTTTTACTTTATAGAAAAAATAACGAAACTATAAAAACAGGGGGGGCAGAAACCGAGGGGATGCCTAAGCAACCCTCCCTAGCGGTCTATTCACCATTAACTGAAATTAAGAAGATTTTCGATACAAAATTTGATAATAAGCAGCTTCAAGAAAACAGCGAAGATTTTGAAGATTTTAATGACTACTTTGAAAAAGTTTCATGGTTCTATAGTGAATTGGTTGCTTGGAATGAACAGCATTCAATCAATGCACTAAAAGATTTCTGGTACGATGTGACTAGCTATGTCGCTTCAGCTTGGGGAGGAAAGGGGGCGTATCATAAGGAAGTGCAACTAGGGAAAGCTATACAAGAGAGAATAACAATTTTGAGCCGCTATTTTGATCCAAACGATAAAGCTTACAATTCCTTTAGTAAGCAAGGTATTTTTAAAATAGAAGCGGATATTAAGTTTAAAATTCGTGAAATTAAACAGATAGAAAGCGAATTAGAGCAACAGCAAGCGCATATTGAAAATTTAAACAAAGTAGATATTAAACAACTGGAATCAAACATAGCACCGTTGTTAAATTTACCAAGAAATAAAATGTAGGTGCTTGTGTTGTTAAGTTGCCATAATCAAATAAACCTACCCAGCCAATTTCTGCTTCAACAAATCATTCACCTGCTGCGGATTTAATTTACCGCCAGAGGCTTTCATGGCTTGGCCGACAAAGAAACCAAACAATTTATCTTTGCCGCTGCGATAATCTGCTAATTGTTGCGGATTGGCGGCAATGACTTCGTCGAGCATTTTTTCAATAGCAGAGGTGTCCGTTACTTGGCGTAATCCTTGTTGCTCAATGATTTCATCGGCAGTGTGATTGCTGTTCCATAGTGTTTCAAAAATAGTTTTAGCAATTTTGCCGGAAATTGTATTGTCGTGAATGCGTTTTAATAAACCGGCTAAGCGCTCGACAGCAATAGGCGATTCAGTAATTTCTAAATTATGCTTATTCAATGCGGCGGCTAATTCGCCATTAATCCAGTTGGCGACTAATTTCGCCGGCGCTTCGGATAATTTAACCACCTGCTCGAAATAATTCGCTAATTCGCGGCTGCTGACAAGAATGCCAGCATCGTAGCTGCTAAGTTGATAATCGTTTTGGAAACGCTCGCGTTTTTGTTGCGGTAATTCAGGTAATTCATGCTTGATTTGTTCGATATATTCAGGCGCAACTACCACAGGGCATAAATCAGGATCAGGGAAGTAGCGATAATCATTGGCTTCTTCTTTGCTGCGCATTGCACGCGTTTCATTTTTATCTGAATCATAAAGACGTGTTTCTTGTTTTATTTTGCCACCGGATTCAATTAAATCAATTTGGCGCTCCACTTCATAATTAATTGCGCGTTCGACAAAACGGAAAGAATTTAAGTTTTTAATTTCAGCGCGGGTGCCTAATTCTTTTTGGCCCACAGGGCGCACCGATACGTTGGCATCGCAGCGGAACGAGCCTTCTTGCAGATTGCCATCGCATATTTCTAAATAACGCACTAAAGCATGGAGCGCTTTTAAATAAGCGACTGCTTCTTTGGCCGAACGTAAATCCGGTTTGGAAACAATTTCAATTAAAGGCGTGCCGGCACGATTTAAGTCAATGCCGCTTAGGCCTTGAAAATCTTCATGCAATGATTTTCCGGCATCTTCTTCTAAGTGAGCACGTTCAATGTGAATACGTTTGCGGGTGCCATCTTCTAAATCGATATCTAAATAACCTTCGCTCACGATAGGTAATTCATATTGACTGATTTGATAACCTTTAGGTAAATCCGGATAAAAATAATTTTTGCGCGCAAATACCGAGCGAGGAGTGATGTGCGCATCCACGCTTAAGCCAAATTTAACAGCCATGCGCACGGCTTCTGTATTTAAAACCGGCAAGACCCCTGGTAAACCTAAATCGATTGCACAAGCTTGCGTGTTAGGCGCGGCGCCATAAGCCGTTGCAGCGCCTGAAAATATTTTTGATTTGGTGGCTAATTGTGCATGCACTTCTAAGCCGATAACTGTTTCCCATTGCATAAATATATCTCTTAAGATTTACTTTTTTTAGTGGTTGAAAGATTTTTTTCAGATTTTGCAGATTTCTCAGTAAAGCTTACAGAAGGTTTTGGAATAGGATTTCCTGAAGGATTAAATAATCCTCCTTTTGCTTTAATGAAATCATTAAATGAAAGTTTTGATTTTGATGGAGTTGCCATGAATTGCCTCCTAAAGTTTTATCCATAGAAATATTAATAATAAAAAAACACCAATAATAAAGAAAACAAATGATGCTATGCTTATATTAGCAGCTAAATTACCAATTTTATCAGCTTTTATAAAAGCATTTTCATCGTTTTCAAGATAATATGAATATATATTAGCCCGTCTGTTTTGACTGCCGACAAGGTTCACATAAATGCTGAGCATCCCTAGTACAAGAGCTAAAAAGAAGCATGTCCATGAGTATTTTAATAGTTCTATATTAAGCTTAATATCTAAAAACTTCAGTATTCCAATAGAGAAAATAGGAATAATAGATGAAAGTATAGTAAGTATTTTATAGTACGATTCAATGTCGAGCTTTATAGTATCATTAACTTCTTTTCGATATTCTTGTGCAACTTGAAGTATTTTTTGCTTGTTTGGCTGTATCGATTTCCCAGGATTTTTTTTGTCGATTGTTGTCATATCAAAAACCACCTGGAATTTTTAAATGCCAATCGGTTACTTTTTGATACTGATGAGCAACATTTAATAAGCGCGCTTCTTCAAAATAATTGCCCATTAATTGCATGCCAATCGGCAAGTTATCAACAAAACCAGCGGGAATCGACATGCCAGGTATGCCCGCTAAATTTGCTGCGATAGTGAAAATATCGTTTAAATACATACTAACAGGATCGTCTGCTTTTTCACCCAATTTAAAGGCGGGGCTTAAAGTGGTGGGCCCTAAAATAACGTCTACTTGTTTAAAGGCTTCGAGAAAATCATTTTTAATTAATGAACGGATTTGTTGGGCTTTTAAATAATAAGCATCATAATAACCAGCCGACAATACATACGCGCCAATCATAATGCGGCGTTTAACTTCGGCGCCAAAACCTTCACCACGAGAACGCTTATATAAATCTTCTAAATCTTTCGGATTTTCACAGCGATAACCAAAACGCACGCCATCATAACGCGCTAAATTAGAAGAACATTCAGCCGGTGCGATGACATAATAAGCGGGGATGGATAAATGCACATTCGGCAGACTGATCGAATGAATGGTCGCCCCGAGTTTTTCGTATTCTTTGACCGCCGCATCAATAGCGGCCGCTACTTGAGGATCCAGCTCTTTAACAAAATATTCTTTCGGTAAGCCAATTTTTAGGCCCGCTAAAGAATTATTTAACGTGGCGCTATAATCGGGAACGGGCCTGTCAACGCTGGTTGAATCTTTTTCGTCAAAACCGGCCATGACATTTAACATAAGGGCGGCATCTTCTGCTGTGCGATTCAGCGGCCCGCCCTGATCTAAACTGGAAGCAAACGCAATCATGCCATAACGGGATACGCGCCCATAAGTGGGTTTAATGCCTGTTAAATTGCAGAGAGCAGCGGGTTGCCGAATGGAACCCCCTGTGTCAGTGCCGGTGGCCATGGGGGTTAAACGTGCTGCTACTGCCGCCGCAGAACCGCCAGATGAACCGCCTGGAACGCGGGTTAAATCCCATGGGTTTTTAACGGAGCCATAATAACTATTTTCATTCGATGAACCCATCGCAAATTCATCCATATTGGTTTTACCTAGCATCACCATGCCCGCTTGTTTGAAGCGAGTTACTACGGTGGCATCGTAAGGCGCAATAAAATTATCTAACATGTGTGAAGCGCAACTGGTTTTAACGCCAGTTGTACAAAAGATATCTTTTTGTGCCATGGGAACACCGGTCAACAAACCAGCCGTACCATTGGCATAGTGTTGATCTGCCTCGCGTGCTGCTACTAATGCGGCTTCTTCGGTCACGGTAATGAAGCTATTTAAGCGAGCGTCATATTGTTTAATTCGGGTTAAAAAAACGTGAGTAATTTCTTCGCTAGAAAATTTTTTAGCCCGTAAACCAGCGGCAATTTCAGCAATTGTTAAGTTATACATAGTTAAAATCCTAAGTCACAAAAAATTTATTCAATAACCTGGGGAACCAGGTAAAGGCCGACTTCGACTGAAGGAGCGCCTTTTTGCATTAGTTCACGTTGATCAGTTTCACTCACCACATCCGCACGTAAACGCTGCGGAATATCCAAAGGATGGGTAGTGGGAACGATACCTTGTGTATCAACCTGGTTCATCTGGGCAACGAGATCAAAAATATTGGAAAGCTCTTGGGCATATTTTGGAATGGCCTGTTCATCAATAGCTAAACGGGCTAAATGACTAATTTTAATCACTTCTTCGGGTGACAGCGACATGATAAAGCTCCGGATGGTTTTTTATGCTAGTAAGCCCCGTATTATAAGCATTGGATGGTGGATATGGCTATTTTTTTCTTGCTACCTAGGGCCGATGCTTTAGTATGACAAGATCTTCCACTGGTTATTTAATAGATGATTGCTTAAAATCTCCATCCTTTGTAAAGTGCGGAAGTAAAAATTTTATTGTTGTATTTTAATTTTGGAATTATAAAGATATGTTGCGAAAATTACGTGGGCTGTTTTCTAAAGATATTGCTATCGATTTAGGCACCGCAAACACCCTAATCTGGGTTCGTGGTGAAGGGATAGTATTAAATGAACCCTCCGTGGTAGCGATACGGCAAGATCCATCCGGTGCAAATCAGCGCAAAGTAGTGGCTGTTGGTATCGAAGCAAAACGTATGTTAGGGCGTACGCCTGGCAATATTAGTGCAATTCGCCCAATGAAAGATGGCGTCATTGCTGATTTCAATGTCACCGAAAAAATGCTGCAACACTTTATCTCTAAAGTTCATCAAAATCGCTTCTTGCGTCCAAGTCCTCGCGTCCTAGTTTGCGTGCCTTGTGGTTCAACGCAAGTTGAGCGGCGTGCTATTCGTGAATCTGCAATGGGAGCAGGAGCACGTGAAGTTCATTTGATTGAAGAACCTATGGCAGCTGCTATTGGCGCTGGCTTGCCTGTTGAAGAAGCGCGCGGTTCTATGGTGGTGGATATTGGTGGCGGCACCACCGAAGTCGCTATTATTTCTTTAAGCGGTATTGTGTATGCTCAGTCCGTACGCATTGGCGGTGATCGCTTTGATGAAGCAATCATTAGCTATGTGCGCCGCAATTATGGCAGCTTGATTGGTGAAACAACGGCTGAACGGATTAAACAAGAAATTGGCACTGCCTTTCCAGGCAGTGAAGTTAAAGATCTGGAAGTGCGTGGCCGTAATATTGCAGAAGGGGTACCACGTGGCTTTACGCTTAATAGCAATGAAATTCTTGAAGCATTGCAAGAGCCGCTTTCAGGTATTGTGAGTGCCGCACGCGCAGCGCTTGAGCAAACACCACCTGAATTAGCAGCGGATATTGCTGAGCGTGGAATGGTGTTAACCGGTGGCGGTGCCCTGCTGAAGCATCTCGATCGTTTATTATCAGAAGAAACAGGCTTGCCCGTAGTCGTGGCCGAAGATCCCCTGACCTGCGTTGCGCGCGGCGGTGGACGTGCGTTAGAAATTATGGATGAAATTGGTGGTGACTTCTTATTAAGGGAATAATTTTTTAAACTATTTATTATTTAGTAGGATTATTAGATTGGTATTTAAAAAATGATAATTGGCAGCGCTATTGGTAATACCGCGAGTATATTTTAATGACAAGGAGTTGCCCATTAAACTAATGTTCACCCGTGGCCCGCAGATCGGATTACGGTTAATTTTCTTAGTAATACTATCCATTTTTTTAATGGTGCTTGACCAACGCGAGCATTACTTAACGCCATTGCGTAATGGCCTAACTGCGTTTGTTGCCCCTATTCAATATTTAGTTAATGCGCCTATTCGCGGCGTACAAACACTGCTTGATAACTTATCTTCACGCGAAACTTTATTAGCAGAAAATACTTCATTAAAAGCAAAGCAATTACTCTTGCAGGCACAATTACAAAAATTAATTGCCTTAGAAAATGAAAACATGGAGCTACGTGCTTTATTGCAATCTTCACCTCGTTTGCAAAATAGACATATTGCCATTGCGCATTTATTAGCGGTTTCGACTGATCCTTTAATCAGTGAATTAGTGCTCGATAAAGGCCGTAAAGCCGGTGTTTATATAGGCCAACCCGTACTAGACGCCAATGGGGTTATGGGACAAATTATTCAAGTTGGGCCACTCACTAGCCGCTTATTATTAATTGCCGATTTACGCAGTGCAGTGCCAGTGCAAGATACTCGCAACGGTGTGCGTGGCATCGTCGTTGGGCAAGGCCAAATGGCTAAACTGCTTTTAACGGATATTCCTGATACCGTCGACGTTAAACAAGGTGACCTATTAGTAACCTCCGGTTTAGGAGAGCATTATCCAGCAGGTTATCCGGTTGGCGTGGTTACCCAAGTACAGCACGACACGGGGGCGCAATTTACGCATATTGAAATAACGCCCAGTGCGAAATTGAATCGCAATCAACCTATATTATTAATTTGGCCGCCCGCTATGCTGGACATTGACGCGCCAAAATCAATATCTGCCACTAAAACAGGGAGTAAACACAAGCAGGGAAAAAGTAAAGAATGATAAATTCTCGTCCCTTGTCCCTGAGCGGAATATTAATTATTCTAGTTAGTCTATTAATCGCGCTGATATTAAGTATTTTGCCATTGCCTGCTTGGGTTTTATTAATTCAACCGCAGTGGATAATTTTAGTGATCCTATATTGGATTATTGTAATACCGCATCGAATTAGTATCGGTATCGCCTGGATAATTGGTTTATTGTTAGATGTTTTATACGGCACATTGTTAGGTGAACATGCGCTTGCCTTATGTGTCTTGGCTTTTCTTGCCCAACGGCTCCACAGGCAGATTCGTATGTTTCCTCTGTTACAACAAGCCTTCAGTGTATTTATTCTGGTGATTATCTATCAGGCATTATTACTCTGGATTCAGGGAACATTAGGACAAATAGGCAATAATATCAATTGGTTTTGGGTGTCGGCCCTAACCAGTATGTTACTCTGGCCATGGGTAGCGATGTTGTTACGACACTGCCAACGTCATTTCCGAATTTATTAGTAAATTTTAAATGCAATCACTATCACCACAGCTTTATTTAGCCTCCCAATCACCGCGTCGTCGTGAATTATTAATGCAAATTGGCCTATCCATCGCGGTGCTTAATATACAAATTCCAGAAATTCCGCAGCTGAATGAAGCGCCAATGGCTTTTGCAAAACGCATGGCATTAACTAAAGCTAAAACAGGCTGGCAATCTGCACAGCGAAAATATGATTGCCCTGTTTTGAGTGCGGATACCATTGTGGTATGTGATAATCGTATTTTAGGTAAGCCCGCTGATCGTGAAGAAGGTATCGCCATGTTAACGCAATTATCTGCTAAAACTCATCAAGTGATCACCGCCGTAGCGGTTGTGCGTGAGGAACAAGTTTATTGCGACTATTCAGTGAGTCAAGTGACTTTTCGTGCATTACAGCCTGCGGAGATTATGCAATATTGGGAAACCGGCGAACCTTGCGATAAAGCAGGGGCTTATGCTATTCAAGGGTTGGCTGCTACTTTTATAGCACATTTAGAAGGCAGCTATTCTGGCGTAATGGGATTGCCGTTATACGAAACAGCTAAGCTGCTAAATAAATTGGGGATAGCCGTGTTGGCATGAAAAAAACATTAACTCATATTCATCACACCATTTGGATAACTTTTATTTTTTTTCTCATGCTGGCGGCGCTATTAATTAGTATTGCCCGTTTAGCAACGCCTTGGCTGGCAGAGCAAAAGCCTTTAATTGAAAATTGGGCAAGCGCTTTATTAGAACAACCGGTAAAAATTAATCAACTTGCTATTAATTGGCAAGGCTTTGAACCGGTATTGCGTTGCAGTGAAGTGATTATTTTTAATGAGAAACATACACGGCCATTATTGCAAGTTCATGAATTAGATATTGGTGTTAGTTTAATCCACAGTGTGCTCAGTGGTCGTTTTCGTTTAGGACATTTGCGCATTACGGGTTTGCACTTAACTGTCAAACAAGATCAAAATGGGCAGATTAATATTAGTGGAATTAATACGCCTTTGATGAAAAGCACACCCACACCTGCTAATGATAATACTTTAAATGATATTATTGCCTGGTTATTTACGGAACCTGAATTATCATTGCAAAATGTTGCGTTAACCTGGTATGACAAAAATAATAAGGTATTGCCCATCACTGGCCTGAATTTTAATATTAAGAATAAAGGTAACGAGCATATCCTATGGGGCCAGGCAAAATTAGCACAAGCAATTTCTTCCCAATTAAATTTCACGATTAAAATAAAAGGCGATTGGAAAAATAAAGCGAATTTAAAAGCCGATATTTATTTGAAAGCGCAAAATATTGCATTAAAGCAATGGCCGGTTTTTTTTAAAGCACTACCCATTCAATTGCAAAAAGGTCTGGCGGATTTTGAAGTATGGGGCCAATGGCGCGCCAAGCATTGGCAAAGTTGGCAGAGTTTATTTGCTTTAAATAATGTATTATTAACTTATCCAGCAAACGCAATTAATCCAACTGAAAATTTAACGCCTACTAAAGCATTAACTTCGGTGGCGCTTAAACATTTAAGCGGTAATATTGTTTGGCAGCCAGCCGCCAATGGCGGTTGGTGCTTACTGGGTAATCGTATGCAAGTGACATTAACTGAGCAACCCTGGCAGGAGAGTGCGTTTCTGTTACAAGTAAATCCCGATTTTACCAATCAAGTGTGGCAATTTAGCTATCTTAACTTAAACGAATTAATTCCACTCGTATTAAAAAATCAATTATTACCCCCTAAGTGGCAAACTGAAATCGCCCAATTACAGCCGAAAGGTATCTTGCACAATACCAGTCTTATTTATCAAGCCGCAACACCGTCTGCGCCAGCTAATTATTCTTTTGCTGCGCAATTTGACCAATTAGCAAGTAACAATTGGCAGCATATACCTGGCGTAAAAAATTTGGCAGGACAATTACAATTAACAACTAACGCAGGGCATTTATTATTAAATAGCCAGCAAATTTCGTTGGATTTTGGTAAATTATTTCGCGGGCCCATCGGGTTAAAAACCTTGGCCGCAGAACTTAATTGGCAGCGCGTGAATGAGGGATGGAAGGTAACCGCAAAAAATGTGGCAGCTGCTAACTCAGATATTAAACTTAACAGCCAGTTTTATTTATTGATCCCCGCTGATAATAGTAAACCTTATTTAAATTTGCTGGCCGGCTATCAATTATTTAGTGCTGATCATATCAATAATTATTTACCGCTAACCGCCTTGTCACCTGCTTTAGTGAAATGGTTAAGCAGTGCGGTTGTGCGCTTAGCGCATGCACAAGGCACTTTAATTATTAACGGCGATTTAAATGATTATCCTTTTGAAGATAATAATGGGACTTTTATCGTGGATAGCCAAATAGCAGATGGTGATTTAGCCTATTGGCCAAAGTGGCCGTTATTAAAACATTTTAATGGCGAGTTATTATTTTCTGGGCCTTCGATGCAAGTGATTGGTCAATCAGGCCAAGTATTTTCAAGTCAGCTAAGGCAAATCAGCGCGAGCATTGCTTCGCTAAAAAAAGGCGTTCCTTCCCTCTTAAAAATTAACGCGCAGCTAAGCGGTGATTTAAGTGATGCTTTACGCTTTTTACACGAAAGCCCACTCAATAAAATAATAAAAAATAGCATGAATAATGTGCAAGGACAGGGGCCATTACAATTACAATTAGGCTTAACTATTCCGCTCGAACATAGTGATCCTATTAACGTGAATGGCCAGCTTGATATTCACGATGCGATATTGAAATTAACGCAAGCGAATTTACAGTTGCCACAATTACAAGGCCATTTAAGTTTCACTGAAAATGGCTTAAATGCGGATAATCTAACCGCCACTTTATGGCAAAAGCCAGTCTCTATTCAAATTCGCACCTTGGATAAACAACACGGTATGACTATTCAACTAACTGGCCCCGTTGCTAGCAAAGATTTACAAAAATATTTTAATTCAGCTTTATTTAATGCAATCACCGGCGAGAGTAATTATACGGTTTTATTAGCTGTGGCTAGCAAAAATGGCCAAGATGATTTACATATTAAGTCTGATCTCAAAGGCGTAGCAGTTAATTTACCTGCACCCTTAGCGAAAGTTGCTGGCGAAACGCGCGCATTTGATTTGGGAGCGAATTTAAGTGGTGCACAAGCATTTACTCAATTTAATTTAAGTTACGGAAACTTAACCGCGTTAATCCATAAAAAAATTAGTAATTGGACAATTAATTTAAGTAGCCCTAATGCTAAAGGTAGTATTATTTTGCCCACGGCAAGTAATGCCGCCATTCAAGCAAACTTCCAGCGCTTATATTTAATGCCTCTCGACGCTGGCGGCAGTCAGCATTTACAGCCGCAGGATATACCTAATATTTATTTCACCTGCCAAGATTTTCGTTATGCCGATAAAATATTTGGTTCGGTCATTATTAATTTAAAACCAATAGCCAATGGCATTAACATTAATCGTTTAGAAGCAACTTCCCCCGTATTTAAATTAATAGCCAATGGCAATTGGCGCAATCGTAACGGGCAAGCAGGGAGTGAATTTGCGGGTACGTTAACCAGTCAAAATATTGCTGCTGCGTTGGCAAGTTGGAATTTGCCAACGGCGGGTTTTACCACTAAAAATAGTACGATCAACTTTGCTTTGCAGTGGCAAGGTGCGCCATATGATCTCAACTTTACTAAAATGCTTGGTAATATTTCCCTCGATTTTAAAGAAGGACAAATTGCGGATCTTGGTTCTGATAGTCAAATGAAAATAAATATTGGACGTTTATTAACGCTAACGAGTTGGCAAAGTATTGCGCGTCGTCTGCACTTAGATTTTAGTGATTTAACACAGCAAGGTTATAGTTTTAATGTATTAAAAGGTGATTTTCAATTAAGCGATGGCAATGCAATAACCAAAAATACTTACTTGGATGGACCTGTTGCAAAGGTAACAGTCAATGGACGCATAGGTTTGACAACCGAAGACTTTGATCTTCGTATGGGAATAACACCGCATTTAAGTTCGAGCTTGTCGGTATTGGCGGGCATTGCAGGTGGGCCTGTGATTGGGCTTGCTACAGGCGCCGCTTCATGGGTTGCGAATAAGGTATTTGGTTCAGAAGTTGAAAAAGTAGTAACCGATGATTATCGATTAGTAGGGCCATGGAGCAAACCTCAAGCAATTAAAGAAGGAAACTTATGGAGTGGCGCACCA
>CAIUAS010000150.1 GCA_903897205.1 uncultured Gammaproteobacteria bacterium | reverse complement strand
CGGTATTCACTTAAATTAACTCCAAATATACTAGAACTATTATTAGTTAGGCGACGCCAGCGCGTAAAATATCATGTAAATGTACAGCGCCTTGGAGAATATGGTCGTTATCCACGATTAACAAAGAAGTAATTTTAAAAGTTTCCATTATATGTAAAGCCTCAGCTGCTAGCATATGCGCTGTAATTGTTTTGCAGTGAGTATACATAATGGTATCGATAATGGTTTTGTGGATATCGATACCATTGTCTATGGCGCGTCGTAAATCACCATCCGTAAAAACACCTAATAATTTACCGTTAGGATTGATGATAGTGGTCATTCCCATGCCTTTTTGTGTCATCTCCATTAGCGCATTACTGACGGCAGTGCCCGTTAATACACGCGGCATGGCATCGTCTGTGCGCATGATATCTTCAATGCGTAACAATAAGCGGCGGCCTAAGTTGCCGCCTGGATGAGCGAAAGCAAAATCTTCGGCAGTAAAGCCACGTACTTCCAATAAGGCAATCGCTAAGGCATCGCCCATGGCTAACATGGCTGTTGTGCTTGAGGTGGGGGCTAATCCTAACGGGCAGGCTTCTTTGCTAACGCTGACATCTAAATTGATATCTGCTGCCTGCGCAAGCGTGGAGTTGTGTTTTCCTGTAAGGGTAATTAAGGGAATACCTAAACGTTTTATTAAAGGCAAGATTAGCAGTATTTCCGAAGTTTCACCTGAGTTTGAGAGAGCAAGAATGACATCTTTTTCTGTAATCATGCCAAAATCGCCATGGCTTGCTTCGCCAGGGTGCACAAAAAAGGCTGGGCTGCCTGTGCTGGCTAGAGTAGCTGCAATTTTATTGCCAATATGGCCTGATTTACCCATACCCAGCACTATGATGCGTCCCTGACAACTCAGCAAAGTACGGCAAGCATCGGCAAATTGATTATCGATACGATCCGCTAAACTGGCGATGGCTTCCGCTTCTGTTTTAATAACGGCAATGCCAAGCTCACAGAATTTCTCATTAGGGTGATGTTTCATAGCTATTTAGTGCCAAGAATAAAGTATGTTGAGTCTATCAAGTTTAATTTGGATTTTCTAAGCTTAACATACCTGTATTGTGATCGTATGCGAAAATTTCTGCATAGCGTCCCCAATCTATGACAACACGTAAGACGCGTTCAGCTTCTTCTTCGCTCAGTAAGTCCTCTAGTTCCGTTAGGAAGCGCTCTTTGCTTGCGCGATGCCCTGGGCGTTCATCTAAAACGCGACGGATATGCTTGGCAAGAGGTACATATCGAATAAGATGAGACGCAAATATTTTTTTGCGCTCTAAAATATCGGCATTAGCAAATACCTTTCCGGCCGGACTTAACATTAAGTCACCTTTAGCCACATAGGCAAAGCCGAGTATTTCAAGTACTTCGGTGAGAGGAAATAAATCATTTACATTGAGATGTAGGGTTTCAGTCAACTCAGGTAAGTCGATTCGGCCGTGATGTTCAGGATCATCCATGATTTCTAATAGACCAGTGAGCTCTGAAATGTCGGCATCGGGTAAACGATAACCTAAGCCAATGGCGCGTGAGCGATAATCACGCCGAATTTGGCCTTTTAAATCGGTTGGTTGCGTGGTCATTAAGGTATAAATATTATCTACTAAATTACGAAAGGGTACTTCTTGTTGATTACGTGGGTGCGGTAAATTAACTTTTAATTCTGCGCGAATATAGCCAGGGTCACTTCCGAAAATAACAATTCGATCGGCTAGCATTGCCGCTTCTTCGATATTATGCGTGACAAATAAAATGCCATTCGTATTGGTTTTTTTCGCTTGCCAGAGATCTAATAAGTCACTTTTTAAGTTGTCTGCTGTTAAAACATCTAATGCAGAGAAAGGTTCGTCCATTAATAAAATATCAGGATTAACAACAAGGGCGCGAGCAAAGCCAACCCGTTGTCGCATGCCACCCGATAATTCTTTAGGAAAAGCCGATTCAAATCCGTCTAGCCCGATGGTATCGATAGCTTTTAATGCACGAGTACGACATTCAGAACGCGGAATCCCTAACGCTTCTAATCCTAATTCAACGTTTTGTAAAACGGTTAGCCAAGGTAGCAGTGCGAAATTTTGAAATACCATCGCAATGCCATGGACAGGGTTATTAACCGAATTGCCTCGATACAAAACACTGCCCGTACTTGGTTTGGTAAGTCCGGCAGTGATGCGTAATAAGGTAGATTTACCAGAGCCTGATTTGCCGAGTAAAGCAACGATCTCACCGGCGTGCATTTGAAAATTAATATCATCTAATACTAATAAATCTTGATGCTCAGCTTTTTTAAATGATTTACTGACATTACGCACATCAATTATAGGTTCAGCCATAATAGTTTTTTCCGGATATTATGTTGTTGTA
The DNA here is from genome assembly GCA_903897205.1 of uncultured Gammaproteobacteria bacterium. Taxonomy (GTDB): domain Bacteria; phylum Pseudomonadota; class Gammaproteobacteria; order CAIUAS01; family CAIUAS01; genus CAIUAS01. The sequence goes on along the minus strand of CAIUAS010000150.1, from coordinate 3,381 downwards.
TCAAATTTAATCTAACCGATAACGTGTTTGCGCTAAATTATATAATGGGCGCCACACTAAGCGATTCATGACTAATACAAATATGCACATTACGCCCATACCTAATGCAATGCGTGGAAAATCACCTGCAGTAGAATATTCGGTAATATAAGCACCTAAGCCGGTAGCAGTTAAACGGGTATTTCCCCAGCTAACTACTTCAGCAATTATGCTGGTATTCCAAGCATTACCAACAGCTGTTATTGCGCCTGTAATATAAAAAGGAAAAATGCCAGGCAAAATTAAGCGTTTCCACCATTGCCATCCTCTTACCCCAAAATTATCGGCGACCTGTTTTAAATCTTTAGGTAAAGCAATGGTACCTGCCACTACATTAAATAAAATATACCACTGTACGCCAAGCAGCATAAGCGGAGTAACCCATATTTCTACATTCAAATGGAATTTTACAATAGCGAGAACAACGACGGGAAATAATACATTCATCGGAAATGCTGCTAAGAATTGCACGATAGGTTGGATGATTTCAGCAATGCGTGGTCGTAAACCTATCCATACACCGATAGGCACCCAAACAATCGTACTTATTAAAACAATAATTAATACTCTTAAAGCGGTAATTAATCCTAATAAGAAAACGTGGAGTAATTCTTGAATAGTAATATGAGTGTAAATATAGCTTATTAGCCAGTAAGCAGAAGTAATAATAATGCCTGTTAAAATAACGTTCCAAATAATATTAGACCAATGGATTAAACGAGGATTCTCAGTAATTGATATATTAATTGTTTTGCGATGGAATAGTCTGAAATTAATAATAAAGTCAGCAAAATTATTTAATGTATTGCCTATATACTGAAATAAGCGAGTACGGTGCAGTAAGCTAATGATCCAGGAAGGAGTAATTTTTTCTTGCGCGGTATCTTCTGTTCTAAATTTTTCTGCCCAGGTTAATAGTGGGCGAAATAAAAGTTGATCATAACAAAATATAATGATTAACATGGTAATGATTGCATAGCCAACAGCGCTGATATTAGCTTGCGTAATAGCCAAATTAAGATAAGAACCTATGCCCGGTAAACTAATATGTTGATTGGCCACTGAGATAGCTTCTGACGCTACAATAAATAGCCAGCAACCGGACATGGATAACATCATATTCCATAATAATCCGGGCATTGCAAAGGGCACTTCAATACGCCAAAAGCGTTGCCATGCTGATAAATGAAACATATCAGCCGCTTCTTTTAAATCTTGAGGGATGATGCGTAAACTCTGATAAAAACTAAGTACCATATTCCAAACTTGAGCGGTAAATACAGTAAAAATAGCCGCACATTCAGGACCTAAACGACTGCCGGGGAACAAGGCAATAAACCCTGTAATTGTAATAGATAACATAGGCAATACCGGCACGGATTGTAAAATATCAATACATGGAATAATGAGTCTGGCGGCTTGCCGGCTTTTGGCGGCCCAGGTGCCAAAAATAAAAGTAAATAATAGTGAAAATAACATTGCGATCAACATGCGCAGCACAGTAAATAAACCATACACAGGCAATTCGCGTGGATTTAAAGACACTTGCAAAGTTTGGCCTAATTGATAAGGTGCGCTCATTTGTTTAGCGCCCCAAGCTACTAAACCTAGTACGCTTAGAACTAATACAAGCGCCATTAAATCCCAGGTGTTTGGCATTATGCGAGTTTGATTTTTATTGGCAAAATAATTGTAAAAGTTTTGCATAGTGCAATTTTCAGAAATAAGTTATCGGTAATTAATAATTATAAACTCGGCTTTTTTCAAAACTTAGCATTTTGCTTTACTGCAACGTGAGCAGCGGAGTTTGCATAGAGTAAATAGGTGGCGCAGCAAGCAACACAACGCAGCAACAAAGCAGAATACGACAGTTTTGAAAGAAGTCTATTAATGCTTTAGATAATATGGCGGGCTAACTGTAACTGGTTTATATAAGAGATGCTATAACCAAAATGAAAAAAGTCTACCAATTGAAATGTTTTGAATAGATACCCAACCCGTTTTAAATTTGAGTTTTTATTACGCTAGCTAAAATTGGCGGCTCGGGATCCTGTCGCTGCGGTACTTCATAATTTGCTATCGCAAATTATGAAGCCTCCCCTGCACGCCACCCCTTCAATATTAATCATGGCGTTGAGTGGCCACACGATAAAACCAATAGACAAGTCCGACAACGGTTAATATGCCTAATACATTTGCAATAGGCGAAAAATGATCGGGTGCTAATTTTAAGACATCCGTTGATTGAGCAAGGGCAAAAGGAATTGCTAGGATTACACCCATTAGAGCGGCTCCTGCAACCATGCCGCAGGCAAGGATTAGACTGCGTTGTTTTCCTTGTTTTTCTGCTTGTTTATTTTCTTCGCTAGTTGCTGGATAACGATGCTCGACCGCTTTCTCAATAAAATAAGAAGCAATGCCGCCAATAACCATAGGAACCGATGCGTCTAATGGCAAATAAATGCCAATACCTACCCCTAATACAGGTAAGCTGATGCTAGCGCCTTTAAGGCGCAAATAGCGATCAATAAGAATAGTAAAAACGGCAATAATACCACCTATTATAATCATGCCCCATGGTAGATTGTAAGTGAAAACACCTTGGGTAATAGTAGCCATTAATCCTGCTTGTGGTGCTGCTAACATTTGGGAAGGATCCATGCCTGGGCGTGGGAAAATACCGCCAATTCCATAGGCATTAAATAATAATTGTAAAATAAGTGGCATAACAAAAGCAGCGGCAACTACCCCCACCATTAACATAACTTGTTGTTTCCACGGAGTTGCTCCAACAATCTGGCCTGCTTTTAAGTCTTGAATAGTTTCATTGGTCAGTAAATTGGCGGCACCAATGACAGAGGTAACAATAACAGCTAATGCCGCCGCCGCTAATCGTTGAGCGGGATCGCTAGCAAGGTGAAGAATAGGGGCAAATAAGCCTAAAAGAATTATTGAGAAAACTAATAAGCCTGAGAGTATTAAGGCAGAACCTGGACTGTTACTGGAACCTACTAAGCCTGCAAAATAACCCCCCACGGCACACAAAGCAAAGCCTGCCACAACAATAAAACACAAGGCAATTACTATGGTAATAATTTGCATGCCAGTGCTAAGTTGTAAAACATTATTACCTGTATAGCGCTGAATTAAAAAAGCGAGTGGTATCAAAATAAGGACGATGCCCCACAGCATATATTTAATAGGAATATCACGTTCTGTACGGGGAATGGCCGCAAAACTATGGTCTTTTATGGTTTTTACCGAAGTGAAAGAGGAACGTAAGCCACCGATAATGGGTTTTACTAAGGTAATTAAAGTCCAGAAGGCGCCTACTAATAAAGT
>CAIUAS010000149.1 GCA_903897205.1 uncultured Gammaproteobacteria bacterium | reverse complement strand
AATTTTGTTGCTAGTCAATCACAACCTTATTTATTTTATTAAAACTTTAGGCGGAATTTGGACTTAATATTTACTTTTTGCGGGCATAACGCGGGCATAAACAGCGACAATCTAGGACAATCAAAGACAATTTACACATTTTTCAATGTTGCCATAAGTATTTGATTAATAGCCGTATTTTATGGTCTTTCGTGGTCTTTGATGGTTAGCATTATGGCGCGCCCGGAGAGATTCGAACTCCCGACCACCAAGTTCGTAGCCTGGTACTCTATCCAGCTGAGCTACGGGCGCATAGTGATGTGACAAGGAAACCGATTCTAAAAAAGAAATCGCAAGATAGCAATCAATAATTTCTTTTGGCTTCCAAATAGTTTTTAAAAACAAAAGCCAAACGCTCTAGAAGGTAATTTTACGCTTACTAAAACAGTTGGACTTTACTCATGTCATAATTGGCGGAGAGAGAGGGATTCGAACCCTCGATGGAGCTTTTGACCCCATACTCCCTTAGCAGGGGAGCGCCTTCAGCCGCTCGGCCATCTCTCCAACATGAGGGTGGGGAGTATAGCATCTTGATTGATGCGAGAAAACAGGCTGAGACGGAAAAAATAATTAATTTTTCGGTGATGCTCGCTGAGCAATACGAGAGAGAGGTTATTAAGGGGAGAATCGGGATTCTTCCCTTAATAGCAAGCAAAAATGTTTGGTTTTCGCGCTGCATATTATTAACGTAGAAAATTATTTCCGCTGTTTCAGTGGAAATAATCGTTAATTTTTAACTCTCGGCTTAAGCTTGCTCGTCTTCAGCTTCTTCGCCATCCACGTCGCCAGGATACTTAGTCTTTTCCTGTTGAATACGCTGATAGATCTCTTCGCGATGCACTGAAACTTCTTTAGGAGCATTAATACCAAGGCGAACTTGGTGTCCTTTGATTCCTAAGACGGTGATTGTAATATCATCACCAATAATTAGCGCTTCACTTACACGTCGGGTTAAAATAAGCATTACATTTCTCCTTATATCTTACGTTACTGGCTTCCAAGACCAGCAGATCAAAAACTGTCCTGGAGTTTAAGCAACAAAACAAATAACTAAATACACCTTGTAGATCTGCATATACGTTATAGTGTAGCGGGCAAACCTTAAGGAAATATTAAGAACTAAAAAAAAAAGTAAGTTTTTTTTTGATTCATACCTAAAAGGTATATTCAGCCTCCTTTTCACAGGAAAGCAACAATAGCGTAAAGAATAGACTATTAAATTCCTTTCCCCAAACCAAATGCTGTATGCAAAGAGCGCACTCCCAGTTCAAGGTATTTTTCATCAATAACTACGGAAATCTTTATTTCTGAGGTAGAAATCAATTGGATGTTAATTCCTTCTTTACCAAGAACCGTGAACATAGTGCTGGCTATCCCTGCGTGAGAGCGCATTCCAACTCCCACCAACGACAGCTTAGCAATTTTATTATCGCCAATAACTGCTCTCGCCTCTAATTCCTGGGCAACATTCGCAAGCAATTCTAATGTTTTTTGATAATCATCTCTATGTACCGTAAAGGTAAAATCGATGATACCTTCTACTGCAACGTTTTGGATAATCATATCGATATCAATACCGCCGCTGCTTACTGGTTCTAATATGCGGGCAGCCACACCGGGTTTGTCCGGCACTCCCATTAAGGTAACCTTAGCTTCATCTCGGTTAAATGCAATTCCGGAAACTTTTGGCGCTTCCATTCCAACTTGTTCAAATGTAATCAATGTACCTGGCCCCTCTTGAAAACTCGATAAAACGCGTAGTGGAACATTATATTTGCCAGCGAATTCAACTGAGCGAATCTGTAGTACTTTCGCCCCAAGACTCGCTAACTCTAGCATCTCTTCAAAGGTAATAACGGATAAACGCCTGGCATCTGGCGCTATCCTGGGGTCTGTGGTGTAAACGCCATCAACATCGGTATAGATTTGACATTCATCCGCCTCCAGTGCTGCGGCGAGCGCTACGGCTGTAGTATCCGATCCGCCTCGACCTAAGGTGGTAATATCGCCATTGGCAGCTATGCCTTGAAAACCGGCTACGACAGGCACAAAACCTTGTTTAAGATCCGCTTTTAAAGCATCCGCTTCAATGCCCATAATCCGTGCTTTTTTGTGATGATTATCTGTACAAATACGGGCTTGCCCGCCTGTATAGGAACGCGCCTGACAACCTTTTGCGAGTAAAGCCATGGCAACTAAAGCCATGGATACTTGTTCACCTGTGCTTACTAGCGTAGCGTATTCTCGCGGATCGGGATGTGGGCCCAGCGCTCTTGCCAAAGCAATTAAGCGATCAGTTTCGCCGCTCATTGCGGAAACAACGACCACGACCTCATGTCCTTGGGCCCTTGTTTGAGCTACTTTTTCAGCAATATGTTGAATGCGCTCCAAACTACCCACAGAAGTGCCGCCAAATTTCTGTACAATCAATGCCATTTATTTATATTCCAACAATGCCAACTCAACGCCAAATAATAACAGCAAAACTCCCATTAGTTTAGTAATAAAGTACTGAAAACGCGCCATTTTTGTTTTAACGCTAGGATGAGTAATGATCAAAGCCAGCGCAGAAAACCATAGAAAAGTAATGCTAACCATTTCAATACCATATAAAACTTGGATAGAGAGTGGCGTAGCAGGCTTAACCACCAGGGTGAATAATCCCAGGAAAAACATAGTCGCTTTAGGATTGAGTACGTTACATAAAAAGCCGCGTTTTAATGCAGTAAAAATGCGAATAGGCGCAACGGTATTTATAGGATTATTTAATTGCGTATCGGGCGCTTTAGCGCGCAATCCTTGCACACCTAGATAAATAAAATAAATGGCACCGCAATATTTAATTGCACTAAATAAGAGTAATGATTTGGTGATAATGATTGCCAAGCCCAAAATACAATAACTAACATGCACAAAAATGCCTAGAGCAATTCCTAGCGCCGTAAAAATAGCGGGTTTGCGTGGTTGGGTTAAGGCGGTTTTAACAACCATTGCAAAATCGGGGCCAGGACTTATAACAGCAAGAAAATGCAAAGTGCCTATCACTAAAAAAGAAAATAACAGATGGTTGGAAGAACTAAGATTTAACATGTCATTATACCTACCTAAATTTTATGTTAGTGCAAAGTTAATATTTTTTAGCCGCTCGATATGAATTGAAACAATAAAAGCGCTATGCACCCTTGAAAAACAGAGAGTTTAACTTTTTACTAGACAATATAAATTATTGATTATATTGTAGACAGAGAATAAAAACAGCCTACAGCATAAGGGACGGTCTTATGTCAACAGCAGACAGTCAAAAAGAATTCGTTTCCACGCCCGAAGAACGCCTGAAAATATTACCTATCATTAGCGATTTGGCTTGCTTTATTGTTGAAGCACACCAGCTAAACAGCGCTGATATATTCAGCAAGCTTGAATTAAATAAAAAAATTTGGCGCGCCGATGAGCAGGTAACCGCCACTTATCTTTTAGCAACTATCGTTTGCATCACAAAACTCCAGCGGGAATTCTCGCTGAGTTATGAACAAATTCTGTCTGAAACGGAAAAATATTTCGAAAAAAGTAACACAATAATAACACCGTCCGCCATTAAAGCTCATCATAATAAGTTGGTTGATTATTTTTACCGTAAAAACTCCGTCATTGATTCTGACATCCAACTTCTTCTTACTGACACTAAGGAGCCCAAGGATATTTATCATACGAAAGCAATTGCTTATCTAGAAAATGCCAACAAGCAACCGGCAGCAACTTCATCAACCGATGTCACTAGCATAATTTTTCATCATGTTTCCACTGAAACTATTAAATCAAAAATAAATCAGCTAACTATTGCTATAGAAAGTAAACAAGAAGCTTTGGAAAAAGTTAAGAGTGCCTTAGAAGAAATTAATTTAGAAATTGAAGGTACCGAAGCAAACCTACAAAAAAACGAAGGGAAATTATCGAAAACTAAAAAGGAAGCAGGTATTTGGGACGATCGCTACGACACTGAAATTGATTCGTTAAAAACCAAAATAAAACAATGCGAAAACACCCTCAATACGCTTCCGCCCTTAAAAAATTGGCTTGCAAGAAAAATTGCTGCGCCCAGTGACAATCTCATTAAATCAATGTTCACTCATGCTAAGCCTTCTCTCTTGCAAAGAATTGGCCGCCAATTGCTAACTCCCTTTCTTGATGAAACAGAGCTTAAGCAACATCAGCTTAGTCAACAAAAAATAAACACTGAAAAAACAATACTGGAACATCAGCAAAGCTGTTATGAAACCGCCAAAAAACAACCTGAAATGTGCGACAGAAAAGACAAGCTACAGACAAAAGTAGCTTCTTTACGTAAGAACAAAGAAGATTTATCAGAGAGGGTTTCCGCAAAAAAAACTGCAAAAAAAGACATCCGTCAAAACTTAGCCACGCTGAATACAGAGAAAGATCAGCTAGTTTTTTTAGCTGAAAATCAAAACCATATCAACGCACAACTTCAAAAAACCATCGCTCGCAGAAAACAACAAATAGATGATGCTAAAATCAAACCGCGTGATTTGCACCATGAGTTTTATCGAAGCGCATCACAAATACAGCTCCCAACTTCTCATCGCACACTTGAACGTTCATGTGGCAATTCATCGGACTCTGGCTATCGAGAACGAGTTGATGCTTATTTCACTCAAGCCCTGACTTTAACGCACACTATGCTTGCTTTTATTAAAGACTATATTAATGTTGATTCGTTAGCCATCTTCCCATATGAACTAATAAAAGAACAAAAAGGCTTAGGAGAAACAATAAAAAATTATCAAATCGATGAATCCGGCGTTATGCAAACCACTGGACGGCTTAATAAAAGCCCTACTGAAAACGCCTTAGAGTTTCATTGTGAATATAACTTGAAAAATACAGCGAAAAACAGCACAGAAATAAAAGCAAACGCTAGTTTTTTAATTAAAGAGAATGATGGTGCTATCAATGTCTTTGTCACACACTACTCAAACACTTTCGCCGACTGGATAAAAAATAAAATTCCGCATGAAGGGCACTCCATTGCTTTACATTATCAGAGTTCTGTACCGAACACGCATAGTTCTTCCCAGACTCTATTTGGTGCTTCCAAGACCGCTCCTGCGCCACCAGCACTCGAAAACAAAATACTAACCCTAATCCGTTCTGCTCAATATAATAACCCCACGCTTTCAGCTTCATGTTAATCACACACCCAGAGATTAATATTTTTGCCATGAACTTTTCATGGCATAATGTTAAAAGTGGCATAATAGACGACTAGTCATTTACTGGACAAATCAATTCTACCAAGGACAAATAATAATATGGATAATACTATCAAGCAGTCTCCTTCGCTTATTTCATTGATCACTGGGCTAAGATATCCGAACATTCCTCGTTTAACAGGGAACCCTATTCTCGGCAGGTTGCCTCATATGTTTCGGGATAATGGGGTAATGGACAACTTAATCAAAGCGGGAGAATTAGCTGTTAACCATCCATCCGGCATGTGTTATTACTGGATCGGCAATAAACTCTCGTTGTTAATTACAAAACCAGAAGATATCTATCAATTCAAAGTCAAAAACGCCCAGAATTTATCGCTAGGCATGCCATTGTTGGAAAAATTTGCTGGCACCACTATGTTTACCGATGTAAAAGAAGTCTGGCGGGAAAAAAGAGAATTATGTCACAATGCAATGTATCATGGCTCATCGTTGAAACAACTTGAATCGCCCATGAACCAAATCATTGGTTTTTATTTGCAGCAGTTACAGGCGCACCCCACCAAAACTATTAATCTGAGAACATTTTTCTATAATTTTGTTATTGATATTGTTACCTCAACTTTATTAGGCCGCACCGAAAACTCATATAAAGCCAATAATTCATTAGACCATTTGTCTGATACCGCCAGTTATCTTGCTGATGTCACCGAACAAGTATTTGAATTCCGCAGCTTATTCAAATGGATGCTGCCACCTTTATTTGCAAAATGGTTATTTCCGAAAGGCGCTAACAATCTTGAAAAATTAAAAATTGAAATGCGTGCTAGATATCAGCAGGTATATTTGTGCCCTCATCTCAGCAATATTAAACATACCGATAACTTATTACAAAAATTTTGGGAATTAAATAGCCCTAAAGATGCTAGCGAGAAATGCGCTGACACTAATGATATTTTTGGCGATAGTGCTTTTTTGCTAGCCGCCGGCGTGTTAACTACAGTGGCTACTTTTGAATTTATCATAAAATTGTTATTTGCAAATCCAGATAAAGAACAAAAATTACGCGAGCAACTGCAACAGCACTTACAAGGACAAACACCAACCATGGAAGCGCTAGATAAAATAGAATATCTCGACATGGTTATTAAGGAAACTTTGCGGCTTTACCCACCTTCTCCGTTATTTCCTACACGCGAAGTTAGCCAAGCTTTTAAATTAAATAATATCCCCGTATACAAAGGTGATTTAGTGATTGTTTCACCTTACATTACGCATCGGCTAAATAATTTATGGGACAAAGCCGAAGAATTTATTCCCGAGCGTTTTGCTGAAGAGAACGCCAGCAAAATTACCAAATATTCTTATATTCCTTTTAGTATCGGGCCACGTTTTTGCATT
>CAIUAS010000148.1 GCA_903897205.1 uncultured Gammaproteobacteria bacterium | reverse complement strand
TGTGTAATTTTTTGCTGCAGAAGCTTTTTTACTAACAGTAGACCACATAGGCATTCCTCTGGTTTGTTAAAGAGATGAAGTAGGCATACTTGGTTTATTAATTTAAGTATCCTTTAGTGATAGAATTAAATTGTACCAAGCAAACCTTAAGGTTTTATTAAATGGACTGTCAAAAATAAAATTTTTTATGGGTACTGTTAAGGAAACCTTAAGGTTTGTTCGTTACAATACGGTTTGCCAGTGCAAAGTTTTATGGTAATGTTTTGCCATCAAAGATAATTAACAAGCATGAGTTGTAAGTTATAAAATGGATATTCAAACTGAATTAGAACAATTGCAACGCTACGCAGCGATTGCCAATCAGCATAAAGTATTTACCGCGCAAGCCGATTTAGAGGCCCAAGATGGCCCTATGCCTGAGATGTTAGATTGGTGCGAAAAACAAGGTGACATTGTTGTCATGAAAAGTGGTTTATTGTTATCGAGTAACCCTATTTCCCGTACCGTGCAGAATTGTAAGATTGTGATGACCGGCAAAGGTTTGTCCGTTAAAAAAGTGATTCCTGCCACTAGCGCTTTAATTCGTTTGTTATTAGCCAGTGCTAAAGAAGACGAAGATCAATTTGAAGAAGGTTTTCTAAATGATGCCGATACCATCAGCTTGCAGCAACAGCGTTTGCGCATGTTGGTTAGTGAGGCGGTGCGTGAGCATGTCAGTGATATTCATATAGAAGTTCGCCAAGAGGTAGCTTTGGTCAAGTTTCGCCAACATGGCGAATTAAAACTGCATACAGAGTGGTCGGCTCGCGTTGGTCGTGAAGTGTCGGCTGTTGCCTTTAATCATGAAACTGATCATGCCATCACCCATTTTAATCCTTCAATACCGCAAAATGCTTCAATGCCATTATATGTAGATGGTTTGGATGTACGCTTGCGTTTAGCTAGCTTACCAGCGCATGGCGGTTTTGATGTCGTGATGCGAGTGCTTACAACGGGGCATGAACAAAATCATACCTTGGCCGATTTAGGTTATGCTCGAGATCAAGTCGAACTCATTAAAAAAGCAGTGGCGATGCCACATGGCGCTGTTTTGGTGGCAGGGCCTACGGGTTCAGGAAAAACGACAACTTTAGCGGCGTGCATGAAAATGGTGCCGCCAGAAAAGAAGATTTATACGATTGAAGATCCAGTTGAAAAGCTGATTAGTAACGCTACTCAGGTGCCGGTCAATACAGAAAAAGAAGATCGAGATTTTGCTAATATGGGCCGCTCTGCCTTACGCATGGATCCTGATGTGATTGTGTTAGGCGAGTTGCGTGATGAAGAAACGGCGCATGTGATGATTCGTGCTGCTATTACTGGCCATTTAGTTTTCTCAACGATTCACACCAACAATGCGACCGCGATTATCACGCGCTTGGTTGATATGGGAATTTCGCCAGTTTTATTGGGCGATCCGCATGTGTTGAACTGTTTAGTATGCCAGCGGCTAATCCCTAAGTTATGCGAGCATTGTGCAATGCCTATTGCAGAGTCTGCGGCTCATCAGCACGCTTTACAACGTTGGTTACCGATGCTAGGCGAGCATAGCGAAAAAGTGCGAGTGCGCGGTAAAAATTGTTCGTATTGTAAAGGTTCGGGCATCAGTGGCCGTACGGTAATCGCGGAAATTATCTGGATTGACGAACGAAGCCGTTATTTTATTCAGAAATGCGATATTATCGGCTGGGAAAAATATTTAAAAGAACAAGGCTGGATGACTTACCAAGAGCGCGCTTTAGCGTTAGTATGCGCCGGTGTTTGTGACCCCTTTGATGCTGAAAGAACGGTGGGCGATCTTACTTTGCAGTATTATCAACAAGCATTTAATTATAGAAGTAACTAACCGTGCAATTACCTTCTTTAAAACAATTGGAACAATTGCTTAAATATCGCTTATTTACTACCGCTCAGCAACAGGCGTTTCTGGAAGATATCGCTATGCTGGTTGAAGATGGGGTGATTGTTAATCAGGCGGTTGAGACTATTGCAAAAAGTAGTGCGGGTTTGCCGGTCGAAGTAGCTAATTCTATTTTAGTGAGATTGGCAGAAGGCAAGCAATTTGCTGATGGCATGCGAAACTGGTTTGCTGATTCAGTCGTGGAAATTGTGCGGGCGGGTGAGGAAGGCGGCACCTTGGCAGCCAGTATGCAAGCGGCTGCTAAAACCTTGACGCAACGCAGCGCGGCGATTGTTTCCTTATTAAATTCGCTGACCTATCCCTTAATTATTTTGGTGTTAGGGTTGGTGGTCACTGTCTTTGTAAAAAATTCGGTATTTGATTCGTTTGCGGCCATTAAGCCAGTGAGCCAATGGCCAAGTAACGGCCAGACTGTGATGGCATTAGCGGACTTTGTGCAGTATTGGTGGTGGGTTGTTTTATTAATTACGATTGGTTTGCTCGTAGGGATAAGTTATTTATTGCGTAATTATATTGGCGGCTTGCGGCCAGGCTTAGACCAGGTTCCTGTGCTATCAATGTACCGTAAATTAACGGCAGCAAGATTTATGGGCACCCTAGGTTTATTAATTAGCAATGGTGTTATTTTAAAGAAAGCCTTGAAAATTTTGCAGCGCAATGCCAATCCTTATTTAGCTTCGCATTTATTGGCGATGGAATATCGCTTGAGCGGTGGCAAGGAGAATATGGCCGAAGTGTTAGATACTGGGTTGTTAGATGAAAATGATTTAATGCGGTTACGCGTTATTGCAAAAGGAAAGGGCTTTGAACATGCTCTCATTCGTCAAGGACGTAAAGCGGCCGAGCAAGGTATGCAATCGGTTCAAGTAACAGGAAGAATTTTGGGTGCAATTTTACTTGTATCTGGGGGCGGCTTAGCTGCTTTTATTGTGGTTTCAATTTATTCAATAGGCGCTACACTTTCTGGCGCAGGTTAGATTATATATTTACGGGAGAATTTAATATCATGATGCTCAAACTTAATCGCTCTAAACAACGCGGTATCAGCTTGTTGGAAGTATTATTATCATTATCTGTTATTGCCATAATTTTGGTGATGGCAACGCGCTATTACAGAAGTGCGCAGCAATCGCAACAAGTCAGTAATGCGGTATCCATGATCAGTGGTATTGTAACGGCTGAAACACAGTATAAAGCAGCTAATAATAATACCTTTGTTGATTTAGCAACGTTGGTTACGAAAGGCTATTTGCCACCTAACTTTGGTACCGATCCTTGGGGCGGTACACTTAGTGTTACGGAAGCTGGCGGTGAATATACCATAGCCTCTACTTCAACCATTCCTCCCAACACCTGCACGATGTTAAATACAACCCTTGCACAAAGTGCATCAAGCGGTGGTTGTGATGGTGGTAAGCTCTCGGTAAATTATCAATAATTTTCAAATGTTAAGTTATTCACATAAGCACTTAAGCGGAGTTTCTCTCTTAGAAATTTTGCTGGTGCTTATGCTGGTTGCAGCGGGCATGGCGTTAGGCTTTAACCAGTATTTTCAATATGTAAGAACGAAAGAGATTACTCAAATTCAACAAAGCGTGGAACGTTTATTACAAGCGGGAAGCGCCTATTATTACGCATCCTGTACGCCTAGTTTTTTGAGTGAAATACCGCAGCAGGTAAGCTTGAAAAGTTTGCAAGCGGTGGGCTTATTGGCAGATAGTAAGGAAGTTTATAATCCCTGGGGCGACCAGCCTTTTGAAGTGTGGATTATTAGCGGTAATCCTGCGGATGAAATTGGTGGGCCGCCTTATTTGATCCAGATAAGAGTTACTTTCGCCGGGCGTTCTACGGCGGAAATAGGCCAGGTAGCTAAATTATTGAGCGCGGACAATTGGAATGGCGGGAGTAGTTTGTTTTGGACTCAGCTGCCAAGCCAAGTATTAAAAAACCGGCCTATCAGTGTGCGATCTCCAGGTGGATGGGTCCCAGCCATTAGTGGAACTTATAATGGAGGCAAACCACTGAGTTCAAACTTGGAAGTGATGAAGGGAGATTTGGCTTATTTTAGCAAATATGAAGCGGGTAGAGTTCAAGGAGGTTTTACTTGCCCGGATTAATCATGTAATTAAATAAAATTAATATGCAAAGTATAAAAAAAATTATAAAAAAATCTCAACTGAGTTTAATCAAAAAAACTCAGCAAGGTTTTACTTTGCTTGAAGTAATGTTAGCTATTGTAGTGATCTCTACGCTAGCTGTCTTTAGTATTGGAATGTTTCAACAGCAAGCAGTCAATGCTCAAGTCGATAAAACAGCGTTGCAAATGCAGCAATGGCTAGAAGCGGCCAAAGCTTATTATGTAGATAATAACGCTTGGCCAGATGGTACTAAATATGATGGTAGTGCTGGCACTGCTTCCTGTACAGAACAAATCGATGTTGACCCGACTGCCTTTTTGCTCGAGGGCAAATGTGGTCCGTTAGCAAAAAATAATAAGGTTTATATTCAATCCGGAATAAGCATAGAAAATAATGCGTGGAACGATGCCTTTAAATTATTGCCACCATCACAGCAGGCGAATTCAAATTCCAGTATGTTTGAAGTGGTCAGCCCCATTCCTGCGTCGATTAAAAATGCTTACTATTTAGCGCAACGAGTGGCGGGCCACTTACCGAATGCCACTGTGGATAACAGTGGGCAAGATCAACCTATAGCTGCCATTGCAGCGGTAACGATTCCTGGAGCTGCTAGTACTAATTCTTCTGGAAATGTATTAATTCAATCAATGCATGATCTAACTTGTCCAAGGGCAGGCCCATACTGTCAAACAAAAGATTCAACACCTAAAGAAGTGTTGGCCAAACCAATTTGCCCGGTTGGTATGGATCCTGAAATTCATCTGAGTTTGCAGGGGTTTAATCCTCCTGACCCTGGCACGCCAAGCTCCGTTATAGGTGACACTTATGTGGTAGCGCAAGATACGGCGGATGGCAAGAGTTGGCAGGTGGCGTTAAGTGTGCAGGGCAGTGATGATTCACCAGCGCATGAAGGTCAAGTTGTTGCGATTTTAACTTGTGAAACCGCTTCAAAAAATAATAACAAAACACAAGGTTCAGATTTTGTTTATTAAGGGTTAATTCTTAATTCAAGATATTTTACTGTACGAGGATAGAGGAACTTAGAAATGAAAAGTCGTTACATGACCGCACTGCTAGTCACGTTGGTAAGTTTTATCTTAACGGGATGCGCAGGGTTTCGTTTATACAACAATACCGAAAAAAATGTTAACCAAGTGCAAGCACAGGTTGATACGGTTAAATTGCATAATTTGCCGGATAATCAAAAATTTGTTAATCCCGCTCGCTACACTAATTTAGTCACTGAAACGGTCACACAGAATAATCCTGCTTGGTTAAATCAACATGTGAATGTGCATGGCCGTAATTTAAGCATCGATTTTTTAACTAATCGTATTGTAGTGAATGCGGGTGCCAATGTTGCTTATGATACAGGCACCAATCCAAATCAAATGGCTTCCATTGATTATGCGGGTACCGTTCGTGGCGCATTAAATAATTTAGCGCAAAATACCGGTTATAACTACACCATTAACGGCAATACCATTTTATGGTCGGCTTTTGTTACTAAAACATTTGATATTTCTTTTATGCCCGGTTCCTCGCAGTATTTGATGGGACAACAGGCCAGTACCGTTGCTAGCAGCAGTGCCGCCAGCAGCAGCAACGTTTCTGCCTCGGCGCCTGATAGTCAATACAGTACTTTGCAAGGCACTTTGTCGGTATGGCAGGATTTACAAAATACTATTAAAAGTATGTTGTCTGCAGATGGCAAAGTCATTGTGTCACAAGCCACGACCACCATTACGGTGCGTGACCATCCAGAAAATGTGCGCGAAGTGCAAGAATATTTAACCAGTATGAATAAAGATTTATCACGCCAAGTTGCTTTGCAAGTGCAAGTGTTGCAAATCAATTTGAAAAAAGCGTTTCAATATGGCGTAGATTGGAATTTGATTAAAAAGCAATTTAAAACCAGCGGTAGCTTAGTAGATACGCTAGGCGATGATTTAAGTCCGTTAGGTAAAGGCGCTTCGCTGGCGAATTTTAAAGTAGGTTTGTTTAATGGTGAGGATAGAAAATTTTTCATTCAAGCATTACAGCAACAAGGGGATGTGAGTGTGGTTACGCAGCCACGCGTTATCACGTTGAATAATCAAGTCGCGCGTATCGCTATTACCACGCAGAAAACTTATCTGGCGAGCGTAACTACTACGACAACCGGTGGTTCTACGAACGCAGTACAAACATCGTTAAATCCTGGCTCGGTTACCACTGGTTTTACCATGTATGTATTACCGAAAATTATTGGCAGTGAAGTGTTGCTGCAATTAACGAGTGAACTATCTAATTTGGATAGTATGGTAGAACTGAAAAGTTCCACAGGGGATGATTCTAATGTTATTAACGCGCCAACCGTGAGCGCTAAAAGTTTTAACCAGCGCAGCATGGTGCCATCGAGTTCAACGTTAGTATTGGCTGGTTTTCGTCAAATAAATAATGAAGCTAATAAAGCATCTATGTTTGGTATTGAACCCTTAGGTGGAAAAGGCGCACAACAAATTAATTCAGAAACCATTGTATTAATTACACCTGTTGTTGTGGGGACTACTGGCTAATGGCGATATTACGGCGCGATGATGGCGTGCAATTCGTGTTACAACCTTATCGCGAATTGCTCGACTTAAAAAGTAAATCATTACTAAAAAAAGAATTACAACATTTAAGCGAGAGCCACGGTGCTTATGCGCGCATTTTTAAAAAAAATGGCAATTATGAAGCGATATTTGCGCGTGATTCTGGTTTTTTATTAGGCGAAGCTATTTGGCAACAATTAGGTCAGCCCAATGATTTATTATATTGCGAAGCGTTGCTAGGAAAACAGCAGGTTTTAGTGGTCATGGTGCGCGAGGGTGTGGTTCATCTCGATACTATTATT
>CAIUAS010000147.1 GCA_903897205.1 uncultured Gammaproteobacteria bacterium | reverse complement strand
TTGCTTAAGCTGACAATGACATCATTTTACTTTCCCTTACCGTATCGTATCGTATCGGGCTCATTCTCCCGCTACCATCATCCGCTCTATCAGTATTGATCCTGTTTGAATATACCCGCGTCGATCAATATCACTACCCACTGCGACTAATTGTTGGTACATATCGCGCAAATTACCTGCAATAGTAATCTCTTCAACAGAATATTGAATTATCCCATTTTCTACCCAAAATCCTGTCGCGCCGCGAGAATAATCGCCTGTGACAATATTAACACCTTGCCCCATCACATCCGTGACCAATAAACCTGTCCCCATTAATTGCAGCAAACCATTCAAATCTTTATCGCTGGTATTAATAAAAATATTGTGCGCACCACCGGCATTTCCCGTTGTTCGCATACCTAATTTACGCGCAGAATAACTACTTAAAATATAATTTTGAAGCAAACCCTCTTTAATCAAATCATTATCATACGTTGCCACACCTTCCGCATCAAAAGGCGAACTCCCTAACGCCTTAGGAATATGAGGACGTTGATAAATATGAACCTGTTTAGCAAAAATACTCTGGCCTAATTGATCCACTAAAAACGATGCCTTACGATAGAGATTTCCACCTGATATCGCACTCAGAAAACTGCCGATCAAACCCCGAGCGACATCCGCATGAAAAACAACCGGCACCTGACAAGTTTTTACCCGACGCGCACCCAAACGTTTAACCGTACGCTCACCCGCTTCTTTTGCTATTGCCGCTATACTTTCCAGGCAACTGGGATCACGCGCAACCGTATAACTGCCATCGCGTTGCATACCCAAGCTATCTTGTGCAACCAGCGCACAATTAAAACTATGGCTCGAGCTTAAATAACCACCACTAAAACCGTGCGAATTCGCATAGACATTCACACCTTGATGGCTCGCGACAGAAGCCCCTTCCGAATTAATAATACGTTTATCAAACGCCCGTGCCTGCGCTTCACACTGGGTAGCCAACTCAATCGCTTGTTCTGGATCAATAGACCAGGGATGATATAAATCTAAATCAGGATAATCTTTAGCTAATAATTCAGGATCAGCCAAACCCGCGCAATTATCTTCCCCGCTTAACTTTGCAATATGACAAGCAGCGCTCACCGCTGCTTTTATAGCGTCTGGACTCATGTCCGAAGTACTGGAAGATCCTTTACGCTGCCCAAAAAAAACGGTGATACCAACCCCTTTGTCCCGATTATATTCCACCGTCTCAACCTCTCCCAACCGCACCGTCACTGAAAAACCATCGCTGCTGCTAACGCCTACCTCCGCACTACTCGCCCCTTGCGCTTTTGCCTGCTTTAAAATATCACTTGCCAACTCCTGCCAACGTGCTTGCTCGGAAATTAAAGCGTTATTTACAGTCTTAACATCTTGCATACAGATTTTCCTGCTTTTAAAATCATTTAAT
This sequence comes from uncultured Gammaproteobacteria bacterium, assembly GCA_903897205.1. Lineage (GTDB taxonomy): Bacteria > Pseudomonadota > Gammaproteobacteria > CAIUAS01 > CAIUAS01 > CAIUAS01. The sequence goes on along the minus strand of CAIUAS010000147.1, from coordinate 12,202 downwards.
TATTTATTATCGCTGCCTTGCCAAAAAGACCGCCACTCAGCAACAATCTGGCACCAACAAACCAAAATTATCTACACAAATCATGAGATTATTCAAACTTATGCTATGATAACAGAAAATCATTTAATAAAACCTTAGCCATGTCCGAAAATCTATCAGAAGAACCCAAAAGCAAATCACAACTTAAACGTGAAGTACTCGCCTTGCGATCCCTGGGCGTTGAACTCGTCGAGTTAACCAAACATCAACTTAGAAAAGTCCCCCTAGACGACCAACTTCGTCAAGCCGTTGAATTCGCTAAAAGCATCACTAGCAATGGCGCTAAACGCAGACAAATGCAATATATAGGCAAGCTCATGCGCGCTCGTGATCCTGGCCCTATCCAACAAGCATTAGATATCCTCAATAACCAAGATCAACAAACCAATGCACGCTTCCATCGCCTAGAAAAATATCGAGACGAACTGATTAATAAAGGCGATGAAGCCATCGCCCATATTCTAACCATTTTCCCTACCGCCGATCGCCAAATTCTGCGACAATTTATTCGCAAAGCGCAGAAGGAACAAGAAATCAAACAAAGTTCGGAAGCAACACCAAGTTCAGAAGCAACACGCGGTCTATTCCGTTATTTACGCACCCTATCAGAAGAGCATAATACATGGTAATAAAAACCTATTCGATCCACCCTAATTTCTATGAAATTCAACATCCATTACTATTACACAAGCTGTCGATTTTGCGTGATGTCAGCACCAGTACAAAATCCTTTAAAGAATTATTAAATGAAATAACCATGTTACTAGTTTATGAAGCGACCAAAGATTTACCCATCACCTCAAAACCTGTTCGCACTCCTTTAGAAACTTTTGAAGCGCCTATGTTAGCCGGTAAAAAAGCCGTCATATTACCTATATTACGAGCCGGCATTGGCATGGTCGACGGCTTTCTCTCTCTAATTCCTTCTGCACGCGTTGGCCATATTGGCTTATTTCGTAATGAAGAAACATTACAACCAGAGTTATATTTTCTTAAAATTCCTAAAAATAGCGCCAACAGACATTTTTTTATTTGTGATCCTATGCTAGCCACCGGTGGCTCTGCTTGCGAGACCATCAAGCGCTTGAAAGCGGAAGGCGTTACTAAAATGACCTTCGTCTGCATTGTTGCCGCCCCTGAAGGTGTTAAACGTTTAGCAAAAGAACATCCAGAAGTTCCCATTTTTGCCGCTAGTTTAGATAGACAATTAAATGAGCGTAGTTATATAGTGCCTGGCTTAGGCGATGCCGGCGACAGATTATTTGGAACTAAATAAACTCACTAACATTTAGTAAATTAATGAAGAAAAGTCCTATACAAAAATCAAGTATTTTAATTACTGGCGGCGCTGGTTATATCGGCAGCCATATTGCCAAACAACTTGCTGAAGCCGGCGAACGCATCATCATCTTAGACGACCTCAGCACAGGTTATACCCAAAATATTTTAGTAGATGATTTTATTATTGGTAATTGCGGTGATAGTGCTCTCGTTAGCCGCATTTTGCAGGAATATAATGTTGAAACGGTTATCCATTTAGCCGCTTCGATCATTGTACCTGAATCTATTCAACAACCCTTAAAATATTATGAAAATAACGTTGTTAACACCTGCCGCCTATTAAATTGTTGTACGCAAGCCAATATTAAACATTTTATTTTTTCATCGTCTGCCGCCGTCTATGGCAGCCAGGAAAAATGCTTAGTCGATGAAAATAATGTCTGTAATCCTATTAATCCCTACGGCCGCTCTAAATTAATTTGCGAACAAATTCTGCAAGATATAACGCTCGCCACGCCTTTACGCTACGTTGCTTTGCGCTACTTTAATGTGGGTGGTGCTGACTTAGAAGAAAAAATCGGTCTACGCAATCCCAATGCGACGACCTTAATTAAAATAGCAGCTCAAACTGCCTTAGGCATCAAGCCCACTCTCGCCATTTATGGAACTGATTATCCAACCTCTGATGGCACAGCTATACGTGACTACATCCATGTTGAAGACATTGCCAGCGCGCATCTTCAAGCCTTAATTTATTTACGCAATAATAAGCCATCCGTTGTATTAAATTGTGGCTATGGTCATGGTTATAGCGTGCTTCAGGTATTAGAAGCCGTACAACGATTAGCAAAAACAACTTTAAATATTCAAACACTTCCTCGCCGCCCCGGCGATCCGGCAGAATTAATCGCTGACAACCGCAAAATACTTGAAACACTGGCCTGGAAACCACAACTTGCAGATTTAGATATTATTATTCAATCAAGTTTAAATTGGGAAAAAAACTTATTGAAATCTGCATAAAAAAAATATTAGCATGGAATTATGACGAAAAAATTGCTTGAGATGAATAATCAAACTGACGTTCAACAGCTTATTTGTCAAGGCTCATGGACGCTCGCTAATCTTAATCAACTCAAAAAAGATTACGACCAAATTAACTGGAACAATCTTAAAACCATCGCTATCGATGGCAATGCCATTTATAAAATGGATACCAGCGGTGCATGGATATTACAAAAAATACTCAAGCAATTAAATCAACAACAAACAAAATTTAACTTAGCACATTTTCACAACGAACATCTTTTATTATTAAAGATGATTGCCGCACAAGAAACTCATTTAAAAGAAATACCGCAACCTAAGCGTTTTAATTGGCTACATCGTTTAGGTCAACGTAGCTATGATCAACTGCAATTTATTCAAGCTTTTCTAGCCTTCATCGGCGAATTAAGTTTAATTGCTTTACGCGTCATACGAAATCCACGCGCTATTCGTTGGCGGCTCTTGCTCAATATTATTGAAACGAGCGGCTATCAAGCACTCCCCATTATTGCACTACTTTCATTTATGATTGGTGTTGTTTTAACTTACCAAATGGGACTACAACTACGTACTTACGGCGCCAACATCTTCATTGTCGATTTATTAGGTTTTTCCGTGTTTCGTGAATTCGGCCCCCTACTCACTGCGATTATTATTGCTGGCCGCACCGGCTCTGCCTTTGCTGCGCAAATTGGCACCATGGTATTAAACGAAGAAGTAGATGCTTTACGCACGTTGGGAATTGCACCTGCTGAATTATTGGTATTACCAAAATTATTCGGCTTAATTATTGTTATGCCTTTATTAAGCATGTGGGCCAATTTATTCGGTTTATTAGGTGGCATGCTCATGGCAAAAGGTATGCTAGGCGTAACTTTTTATGATTTTTTTGAGCGGTTTGCACAAGTAGTATCAGCACGCTCTCTTTGGATAGGGCTTATCAAAACACCTATTTTTGCCTTACTTATTGCAAGTATTGGCTGTTTTCAAGGCATGCAAGTTTCTGGTGGCGCAGATAGTGTAGGCCGCCATACCACCCGCAGCGTCGTGCAAATAACTTTTTGTATTATTATCACAGACGCCTTATTTTCCATATTATTTACTAGATTAGGTCTATGAACGAACCTATTATTGAATTAAAACACATCAAAAATTATCTAGGCAATAGCTGGGTCCATAACGACTTAAATTTATCGGTAACTCGCGGTGAAATATTAGCTATTGTGGGTGGTAGCGGCGCTGGTAAATCAACTCTATTACGAACCATGCTAATGTTACAAACTCCAACAGCAGGAACGATCAAAGTGTTTGGCCAAGAAATCACACCTAATAGCACGACTGCTTTACATTATTTACACCAACACTCTGGTGTTTTATTTCAACACAACGCTTTATTTAGTTCATTTACTTTGCTAGAAAATGTGGCTTTTCCCCTAAAAGAACATACCCAACTCACTCAACAAACCATTAACCAGCTTGCCTTATTAAAAATACTAGCAGCAGGACTTACCGTAGAAGATGCCAACAAATATCCTGCAGAATTAAGTGGTGGCATGCAAAAACGAGCCGCGCTTGCGCGTGCTATTGCACTCGATCCTGAATTATTATTTTTAGATGAACCCACTGCAGGACTCGATCCACAAAGTGCCGCTGCTTTCGACGAACTCGTGCTAAACTTGCAAAAAACGCTAGAACTAACTATTGTCATGGTAACACATGATATTGACACATTATGGCAAGTGACTAATCGAGTAGCCTTTTTAGGCGAAGGGCGCGTATTAGCGATTGCCCCTATTGCGGAATTGGTAACAATAAACAATCCACTATTACAAGCTTATTTTACAGGCCCTCGCGGTAGAGCCATTGAAAAAATTTATAGCGGCAAGAAAAACTAATTATCTGTTTAATTTACAGTGATTGATATTATGGAATCAAAAGTTAATTACACCATCGTAGGCATTTTTGTTATTTGCTTAATCACAGCCATTATTATAATGAGTTTATGGTTATCCGTGGGATTTTCCGCTAAGCAATATAAACTTTATTGTGTTTATATGAATGAATCCGTCGCCGGTTTAACTATCGATTCCCCCGTACAATATAACGGCGTTACCGTCGGTCATATTACTGACATCCATCTTAACAACCAAAATCCACAACAAGTTAAATTACTATTAACCATAGAAAATGACGCCCCCATTACAGAAAGCACAACCGCCACCTTAATGTCACAAGGCTTAACTGGCATTGCTTACATTGGCCTGCGCTCTAATTCTTCTAATTTAAGTCCCTTAAAAACCCAACCCGGTGAAAATTATCCCGTGATTAAAACCTCACCTTCACTCATGGTTCGACTAGACACTGCCGTTAGCGATCTCACGCTTAATTTAAACCAAATTAGTGAAGAACTTCATTCCATATTGGATACTGATAATCAACGCGCGCTCAAGCAAACCCTTTATAACATCGATCAACTAACAGGTACGCTAGCAGACAACTCAAAACAATTAAGCACCACCTTAAAATCAGTCAATATCTTTATGCAAAATTCAGCAAAAGCCAGCCAGCAATTTCCTGAATTACTTAAAAATGGCCAAATGACATTACAAATTTTCAATGAGCAAACGCTTCCGGCCATTAATTCTGTAATCAATAATCTTGCCACTACTTCAAATAATTTATTAGCCACCAGCAAAACAATCAAACAAAATCCTAGTGTTTTAATACGAGGTGAAACCGCACCTACCCCAGGACCAGGAGAACGATAAATGCTCTCTTTTACTCGATTTATTCTTAGCCTATTTATAATAAGCAATACATTTTTATTAGCTGGCTGTGGCTTAAAACCAATCCATATTACGCCCACTCAAACCTATATATTAAATCCAACCATACCAACCATAAAAGCGAAACCCAGCCAATTAACCTTATTAGTTGAAACTCCTAAAGCAAACCCAGCTTTCGACACCACCCAAATGGCCTATGTCAACAAACCTTATCAACTCGCCTATTTTTCCTATAATCAATGGGCAGACACACCAGCTCAAATGCTCCACCCTTTGTTAGTAGAAGCCTTACAAAATACCAATCATTTTCATGCAGTGATTGGAAACGCCAATAGCACTAAATACGACATGGTATTAAGCACCCGCATGTTAGAATTACAACAAGTATTTTTACAACAACCTAGCCAAATACAATTAAGCGTGCGCATCCAATTAGTGGATAACAACTCACACCGAGTCATTGCAATCAAACAATTAACCATCACTGAACCTGCCACCGAAAATAATCCTTACAGCGGCGTTATGGCAGCGAATAAAGCAACCGAAAAATTATTACAGCAAATTAGCGAATTTTGCGTAGTAAATACTTCTCAATTAACTACTCAATAAACGCTTAGCTATTAATTTAAAATTAATTCCTTATTGCCCTCATTAAACATTAACCAAACCACAAGCATTAAAAAATGTCCGCTGCCCTCTTGCAAGTTCACTATTTGTTCACTACTATAACCAGGTGAACAAATAGTGAACTCAATGTTTTACAACCAAATAAGGAGACTCAGTATGACCATTATTACCCTAGCCAAAAATGATTGTGGCACAAACTTAAAAAATTCTTCACAAAAGACTATCGATGGACGCTCGCGAAAAGCTATAATGTCTATCGCATTGAAGCTAAACGGCAAGCCACGGATAGTCGACTGGCCGATAGCTAAACCAGCTAAGAACACCTGGCAATAAACTTTACTGGCTGGCTTAGTAAACCCAATTCATTTGATCAAGATATTGCGAACATAGTTCCTCTAGTGTTGATGGAGAAGCCCGACCATTTTATCTCCTCTAGGTCGGGCGACTTTTTAAATCCTCTGTTATTATTCATTCGGCAGTTATTTTGTATTTTGCTTTATTGTATAACTAATCATGATTGTCCCAGCCACGCTGGTAGTATTAATTCTTATTGACTATAATGGCAATAAAAAGACAGGTAAAAACACACCAACCGAAATAAGGCGCTTAATAATTCCTTAATATTTCTGTGCTATTATTTACCTAATAATAACTAAATGATTAAAGAGTTTTTTATGAATATTAAAGATTTCACAAGAGGTATGGGCTCAGTTTTAGAAATATTCCCATCTAACAATAGGAGAGATGACTATTTAGATACCCCTTTTATTTCTTCTGATGAAGATGCAATTAAACAAGACTGGCAAACGGTTGGCGAAGATATAAAATCTGTTATAGCAAAGCAAGTAAATTCAGCAAAATTGAAAGCCACGACAAAGTGACCACCAAAGTATTGCAATCAGTTAATAAAGCTTTGACAGATAAGAAGTAATTCTTTGATTAGATGGAACAGCGCTCTTTTGACCGCCATAATGTGTTGATTTATATGGCGTCCCCAAGGGGATTCGAACCCCTGTTACCGCCGTGAAAGGGCGATGTCCTAGGCCTCTAGACGATGGGGACAGGCTTAGAAAGAGTCGGCTATTCTGTACGCTGGACAAGAAATTGTCAATGCCTATTTTGCAGGTTTATCGCTCTTTTTAACCGTTGCCAGGATGCCCAAAAGCCCTACCACTTTCCATCATGCTTTTATTACGACAGAGGCACTAATACCCGCGCAAAAATTTGATGAGGAATTGTAAATTGATCGCCGGCTATTTTGCGTAGCAAAAAATCATGCTCCCGATCAAATGCTTCAACTTCTTCTTTGAGTAAACTTGCACCAATACCTCGACTGGCACGAATACGGCCGCGCCATTCTTCTCGCGTAAAAGGAATCTCTTCAACATAACAAAACCAATACTTGAGAATAAAATTATCGGCTACCCAAGCAGGATTGGCCTGCAAATTCCCATCCCAACTATGTGCGTCCCACTGTGGATTGTATTTTAATATTAAATTTTCTGAGACTTGCGTAATCTCGCTTTTTTTAGACAACCATAAAAAAGAGGAAATAACCAACACTCCTTCTTTAGCTAATAATCGCTTTACTTCTGCCACTGTTTTATTAAAGTCAAAATAAAGCCAGCACTGATTAGCAGTTATTATATCAAAACTATTATTGGCAAAAGAGGTTTGTTCTGCGGGGGAAACGCTAAAATTAATTGGCAATTTTTCTTGCTGCGCTAATTGATTTGCTATTGCGATTTGCCTTTGCGCAATATCAATGCCGGCGACCACAGCACCTTGCTTAGCAAAACGCCGCGCTAGCACGCCGGTACCTGTGCCTAAATCAAGAATATGTTGGCCTGGTGTACCAATATTAAGCTCAAGCAATTTCTCATAAAAACTATCCGGTGGTCCAGGACGAAAAACCCCATAATCTTCCGAGGATTTGCCCCAATCAATTACTCTACCATTATCTATCATCGCAGCCATCCAACTAATTAAAACATTATTATAATCAAATAATCTGCCTTTTTATCAACCTTGCTTAAAAACTTCTAAAAATCGCTGACGTGATTTTGCATGATTAACAACTGCTGCAGGATAAGCAAAACTAAATATATCCTTTGTCGCGCATTCGAAAGGTTCATGAATTAATTGATGGGATAAATGCGCTAACTCAGGGCAATAATGCCGAATAAAATTGCCATTAGGATCAAATTTTTTGCTTTGTGCCGTTGGATTAAAAATTCGAAAATACGGCACTGCATCTGTGCCTGTCGAAGCCGCCCACTGCCAACCGCCATTGTTCGCCGCCAAATCACCATCGATCAAATGCTGCATAAAAAACTTTTCACCCCAACGCCAATCAATTAATAAATCTTTTACCAAAAACATCGCAGTGAGCATTCTTAAACGATTATGCATCCAACCTATTTGGCATAATTGCCGCATGGCCGCATCAATAATAGGATAACCAGTTCGACCTTCACACCAAGCAGCGAATAATGTTGGATCATTATCCCAATGAATATTTTCAGTGGCTATTTTAAACGCCCTATGCATACTAACCCGAGGAAAGGCATACAAAACATACTTATAAAATTCTCGCCAGATAAGCTCATTTATCCAACAGATTATGCCTTCATCCCCTTTATCCAAGCATTGGTTATTCACTTCCATCGCGGCCTTTAAACATTGGCGTGGCGATAAAATGCCAGCTGCCAAGTACGGTGATAAAACACTAGTTCCATCAATGGCTGGAAAATCACGCTGTTTAGCGTAATACTTTATTTTGGTTTGAGTAAATTTTTTTAATCTATCCTGAGCCTGTTTTTCACCTACGGGCCATAATGCTATAGGAATAGAGTTATTAAATTCCGCTATCTTAGCAGGGATGCCATCACCTTTAATGGGAAGTTGAATTTGCTTAGTAGGCGCTGGAAATAGCATTACCTTATTGGCAACCATAGCTTTCAACCAAGCTTTTTTAAAGGGAGTAAATACCGTGTAATAATTACCCGCCATTGTTAGGAGTTCGCCTGGCGCAACCATAAGCTGATCGGTATACGAAAATACTTTAACACGGTGTAATTTTAATAAATTTTCAACAGCCCCATCACGGCGCATTTCATCAATTTCATATTGCTCATTAAAATAAAGCGCATCAACATGATGCGCTTGCATTAATTGCAACAATAATTCAGGAACCTGCTTTATGTGATCAGCATGAATAATTAACAACGGAATATTAAGCGCCCGCAACTCATCACTTAAAATTTGCAAATGACGCAAAATAAAATCTACCCGACACGCCGCAATATCATGCATCCGCCATACTTGCGCTGAAATAATATAAACAGCGATCAAGCCATTGTTAGCGGCCTTACTAGCATGATACAAAGCAGCATTATCATTAACGCGCAAATCTTCCCTAAACCAAACCAAACAACGCATCTTATCCTTTCACTCTAAATGATAGTGCATTTTCATAATGCAATCTCTAAATAATCCTAATTATTAATTTCAACAAAAAAGCAACCATCCCAATTCCAATAATAGAAACCAAATACAAACCCACAAACCAAAGTAATTTTGACCCGCAGGATTTTTCTTCTCGCTTTAAAGAATATGGCTGTTTATCCATTAATAATGCCCTTCTCCACTAGTCACCTTCCCAGCAAACACCCGATACGAATATACGGTATACGCTAGTAATACGGGCAATAAAATGCAAAAGCCAATTAAAGTAAATTTCAAAGAAGAAGGCGGCGAAGCGGCATCCCACAACGTGACTGCATGCGGAATCACATATGGCCAACTGCTGATGCAAAAACCAATATAAGCCAAAATAAATATACTAACCGATAAAATAAATGGCCATATCTCATGTTGCTTACGCAGAAAATAAAAATTATATAAAATCACCACTCCTGTTAGCGAAGGCAAAATAGCCAAATAATAAAAATCCGGCAGCGTAAACCATCTAGCAAATATATGTGGTGATAATAAAGGCGACCAAACACTCACAGCAAGCAAAAAGAAAACAACTCCCGTCAATAATATTTTAGCTGCCTTAAACATTTTTTGTTGTAAGTCATTCACCGTACGCATAATTAACCAAGTAGCGCCTAATAATGCATAACCTACGACTACCGCAATTCCAGTCATGACACTAAAAGGCGATAACCATTGCAAAGCCGATATATTAGTTGGTAACACACTACCATAACCTTTCACAAACGTACCTAACACTAAACCCTGCCCAAATGCTGCAATCGTCGAGCCGGCGGCAAATGACCAATCCCAAATAAATTGACTTTTAGGTGTCGACTTAAAACGAAACTCAAAAGCAACCCCGCGGAATATTAAAGCAGCCAGCATCACCATTAACGGCATATATAAAGCAGGTAACAAAGTACTATACGCCAGCGGAAATGAAGCATATAACGAAGCAGTGCCTAACACTAACCAGGTTTCGTTACCATCCCACACCGGAGCAACCGTACTCATCATAATATCGCGCGACTGCTGCTCTTTAATCCAGGGAAATAAAATACCAATGCCTAAATCAAAACCATCGAGTAATACATACATAATAACTGCAAATGAAATAATACCGGCCCATGCTAAAATTAATATCATTATTTTGTCTCCGCTCTCATATAAGTAAATGGCGGTTGTGCATCCACCGACATGTCCGCTGAAATAGCTAAATCATCTGGCCCTTTGCGAATCACTTTAAACAAATAGACCAAATAAAAACTGAAGACAATGCCATACACAATAATAAATAAAATTAATGAAGTTAGTACTTGATTCATTGGCACCTGCGAAGCGCCTTGCGCAGTGCGCATTAATCCATACACAATCCACGGCTGTCGACCATATTCAGCCGTTAACCAACCCGCAATAGTACTGATAAAACCTAAAGGGGTAGTCCAAACACATAAATGTAAAAACCAAGATTTAGTAAATAATTGCTTATGCCAGCGTAACCATAATGCATATACAGCCATCGCTAACATTAAAAAGCCAATGCCTACCATCACACGAAAAGAGAAAAACACATTGCTCACTAAAGGACGCTGATCGGCAGGCACACTCGTTAACCCTATTAATTCACCATTCCAATGATGCGTATTAATAAAACTGGCGCCTTTAGGAATTGCTAAAGCATAGCGATTAGTTTCCGTTTTACTATCCGGAATACCAAATAACACCAATGGCGCACCTTTAGTCGTATGCCATAAACCTTCCATTGCTGCAGTTTTTAATGGTTGATATTGCTGCACTTCCAATCCCACTCTATCGCCTAATAAAACTTGAGCAAATGTTAAAATTAATGCCGCACCCATAACCAAAGAAAAACATTTCTTAGCAATTGCAAGACCACGATTTTCTAATAAATACCAAGCAGAAACACCGGCTACTACAAAACAACAGGTCACCATTGAAGCCATAAGCATATGTAAAAAACGCGGCACAAAAGCAGGATTAAAAATAACCGCCCACCAATTATCAACCACATAACGGCCTGCTTCGATATGATAACCTGCCGGCGTTTGCATCCAAGAATTAGCTGACATAATCCAAAATGCAGAAATAATAGTTCCAATAGTAACAAATAAAGTGGCGCAAAAATGTAATTTTTTTCCTACTTTATTCCAGCCAAATAACATGACACCCAAAAATCCCGCTTCTAAAAAAAAGGCGCTTAATACCTCATAAGCAAATAACGAACCTAACACACTGCCAACCGCTAAAATAAAAGGCCCAAAATTCGTGCCTAATTCATACGACATGACAATGCCGGATACCACCCCCATACCAAAGGTCAGCGCGAAAATTTTGGTCCAAAATTTACATATTGTTAAATAAACAGGATTTTTGGTTTTTAGCCACAAAGCTTCCATACAAGATAAAAAGATAGCTAAACCAATATTGAGGGTCGGAAATAAAATATGAAATCCAATGGTAAAACCAAACTGAGCACGTGAGAGTAAAGTCGTATCGATATACATGATTACCACCGTATTAAATATACTCAAAGCTTCGCTTTTCACAAATCACATATTAACGTAATATTGTATCATCTAATATCCTCATTTAGAGGGAAAATATGCAAGAAAAAAGCTTAAGTAATCGTATTGGTTTATTAGCCACCGGCAATGAATTAACGGAAGGGGATATTTTAAATACCAATGGCCAGCTGATTGCACAGCAATTGGCGGATGCAGGTTTTACCATTGGCATGCATGTTATTGCATCCGATATTGAAGCAGACATAGAACAAGGCTTAAGATTTTTATTAAAAAATCATTCCATTATTATTATCATAGGTGGTTTAGGCCATACCACGGATGATCGTACGCGTTTTGCTTTAAGCAAGGTATTAAATAAACCCCTTATTTTTAATAAGGCCGCTTGGGAAGCGA
>CAIUAS010000146.1 GCA_903897205.1 uncultured Gammaproteobacteria bacterium | reverse complement strand
AGCATTAGAATTAGGCGTTTCAAAAGGATACGTTAGTATGCAAATTACTGCGTTAGAAAAAGAGTTAGGTCTAAAATTATTGAGCCGCACGACTCGCCATCTTAATTTAACCGAAGAAGGCAATTTGTTTTTTGAATCCTGCACACGAATTGTGCATGAAAAAAAACAAGCGGTTTCTCTATTAAAAGAGACGCAAGCCGAACCCGCCGGCCATTTAAAAATTGCTGCACCACCCTCTATGTGTGCCACCTTTTTAGCAGAGCTGTTACCTAAGTTTCAAAAAGAATATCCTAAAATTTCTTTAACGATTGATTCATCATCTAAGGTTAAAAATCTGTTACAGCATGGTATAGACATTGCGTTGCGTGTTACGCATGCGCCGGATGAGCGGTATATTGCCCGTTTGATTAGCACCTTTCGTTTTACCATTTGTGCCTCGCCCGATTATTTAAAGCATTACGGTGTTCCCAAGAAACCATCCGATCTTTTATCACATAATTGTTTGATTTATGCAGCTGATCCAGCGGGTAAACATTGGCCATTTCAGCAAAAAAACACGACAGAAGTTATTAACGTAGAAGGAAATTTAATTTCGACTAATTGCTCTATTATTCAAAATGCTGTGTTAGCTGGGCATGGCATTGCACGATTGCCCCATTATGTTTTAGCTAAAGCCATCAGCAATAAAGAATTGGAAATATTATTTGCTGAACAGATGAAAATAGAAATGCCTGTCTATGCACTTTACGCAAGCAATGTTACTATTCCTCTCAAGGTTAAGCGGTTTATTGATTTTTTGAAAGACCATATTCGAGCTTATTAAGTTAGGCTAATTTTCTTATTCAAAATAGTTAGTATACTTCACTTTATATTGCGTTTCTGCTAATGTTATTAGCATAATAGAAAGGAATTGTGAAGTAATGGCTACCAATCTACAGCGGTTTTTACGTAAACACCCTGTTTTTACCTATGAGCAGTTTGCCAAGACGGCAGAATGGTGCCGATCCTACTACCTATCCAATCAATCCATTCTTGCTAGGTGGTTACGCGACGACAGATGCAGTGCTGGGATATCATACCGCGCTAGCTTTTTATCAAGTGACATATTCGGTCAGTTATAGGTTTGTTTATTTAACGCAACAGCAGTCCAAATCATTCGTTTTTAACACTGACCAATTTATGAGTACTGCATTCCCGCAAGCTTTACTTAATAAGAGTCAGAAGGATTCTTTTGTAAACACAGAAGATGTGCAGGGGCTTCCTGTTAGAGTAACGAGCTTAGAACGTACCTTGGTTGATGTTTTAGACAGACCTTTACTTGGTGGCGGTTGGGAAGAAATTTGGCGCTCATTAGACACGATTGAGCGTTTAAAAATAGACAATATAATTAAATATGCATTGCTGTTAAATAATTCAATTACCACTGCCAAGGTTGGATTTTATCTATCGCAAAGACAACAGGAACTTAAAATCAGTCTAGTGCAACTTGAACAATTGCGCAGACATGCGCCTAAGTCTCCACGATATATTGATGCTACCGCTAAAAAAGATGGAAAAATTGTGGCAGACTGGAATCTTATCGTGCCAACAGGGTTACTTAATAAAAATTGGCAGGTTGCTTGAGCATGCTGGAATACAACCTGCATGTCTAATAATAGGGGGTAGCATTAAATGCCATTATCAAATCATACTAAACCACGTTGTGCTTGGGTCAGCCATGAGCCGCTCTATATCAATTATCATGATGCTGAATGGGGCGTTCCTATTTATGATGAGCGGTTGTTGTTTGAATTTTTAATTTTAGAAGGGATGCAAGCGGGGTTGAATTGGCTAACTATTTTAAAGAAGCGAGCAAATTTTCGCGTTGGTTTCGATAATTTTAATGCGCAGTTAATAGCTAATTATGATCAAAACAAAATAAATTTATTACTCACTGATACTGGTATCATACGTAATAAATTAAAAATTCAAGCGGCAGTCACTAATGCTAAAGCCTTTTTGCAGGTGCAACAAGAAGAGGGGAGTTTTTCAACTTATCTATGGCAATTTGTGCAGGGGAAACCTCTGCAAAATTCTTGGGAAAGTGCAAAGCAAGTGCCGGCATTAACTGCCGTTTCTGATGCAATGTCTAAAGATTTAAAAAAGCGGGGGTTTAAATTTGTTGGGAGCACTATTTGTTATGCGTTTATGCAGGCGGTTGGCATGGTGAACGATCACTCCATTGATTGTTTTCGTTATAAAGAGCTTGTTAAATAATTATGCTTAATTTAGCTGATGATCAACGCTTTTTGGGATAACCCTTAAAACCTACCACTGCACGTAATTTGCTAAATCACTCAGGCTTTAATCTCATTTAAAATCACTCGTCTTTTTTGATAAAGGTTTCTAGCGAACCTAGCTCTAGCGATTTTTTCTCTAACCAAGATGAGCGGTTGGGAGAAGTTGAACCCATGCCTAGTCGATGGCCTTGTTTTAAACATTTCCAGGTGTAGCCCTGGCCAGCTTGTATCGCTTCAATAGGAGCAAGTCCGCGTGCTATAAAGCCTGCTACACTTGCGCTTAAGGTACAACCACACCCGTAATATTGCGCAGGTAGGCGTTCCCATTTGAAGGTTTTTACCAGTTCTTGCCCCTGGTAAAGGATATTATAAATAACGGGGGTGGTTTCATGTACACCGGTAATAAACACAAATTTGCTGCCATATTCTTGTAATTTATTAGCACATGCGTGTGTTGTATCAGCCCCTGGTACTAACTGATAGGCAGATATACTATCGGCAATCAGGATAGTAGTAATAGGAAATAATAATGAGGTAATGGCATTAATAAACTCAACAGAAATTTGATTATGTTGCCCTCCATCTTTAAGGCAGGGATGAAAAATAATCGGTATATGAGGATAATCCCGTAATATTGTATAAATAGCAGTAACATTTTCAACGCTGCCGATTAAACCAACCTTAAAAGCGGCAATTGGCATGTCTTCTAAAACGGCCCTGGCTTGTTCAATGACAAGGCTAGTGGAAAGTGGACGAAAGTCTTTTAACTCGCAAGTATCTTGCACACTAACGGATGTTACTACAGTGGAACAATGACAACCAAGGCTGAATAAAGTTTCAATATCGGCTTGAATACCACTGCCGCCAGTCGGGTCATTAGCAGAAAAAGCCATGACGATGGGAACGGTGTCGTTGGTCGGTTTCATATATCCTCCTGCTTGTATTTTAATTATAGCCTTTTTTTGAAGTTAGGTTTTTAGGTGATACTAAAAAGCACATGACAAAAGAGGGCATCCCTATATTTGCTGCGAAGTGGCCTTAATAATTCCTTAAGCTTTCACTGCTATAATTAATTGTAAAAACAACTTTTAATAATGCCGATAGGAGAATTTTATGCCGAGTCAAAATTATGAAATAGTATTAAGCGATGTTGCTTTAGCTAAGTTAGAAGCTTATAAAAAAGCGTTAATTGCGGGAAGCGTTCAGGCAGGGAAATATTTTGCTGAAAAAATTAAAGATAAGAACTTAAATAAATTAAGCACCCAAGAGTTTTTTGAACTACTATTAAATACTAAAAAACCAAAAATTTTCGCTGAGAAAGATGTTTTTGGTGATGGCAGTGATTGGAACTTTGAAGAATTATCTATATTAGGTGACATTAATATTACGGTGCCTGTGAACGTATTTGATAATGCTATTCATTTCGGTGCTGCACTTAAAAATTATGACAAACCATTTTCAGCCACTCTGCTTTTTTCACCAGGCGCTTTATTAAGAAATGATCGAGGTGTCCCAACGCCCGATATGCTGGAGATAACGAAAGGTAATAGCATTATTGATGAAAAATTCTTTGAGTTGTATGAAAGAAGATTATTGCCTTTATTAATTCATGCGAATAAATCAGCGGGTGAAAAAGGGAAAAAAGGATTTATCACTATTCCTGGCATGGGTTGTGGCCAATTTGCCGGTAACTATTCTAATGGCATTAGAGAAAAGCTTAAAGAAGCATTAATAAGAATATTAAAAAAACATGCGGCCAAATTACCTCATATTAAGGCGATTTATTTTGATCCTTTTACAGACACGGAGAATTATCGCGAAAAAATAGAAGGGACTATCGATTTTATGGTACGGCCTTTAACGGTAAAAGGTAATGAAAATAAACCACAGCTTTGCAAACCTGAACACTATCAAGAATCGGGAGATGATTTCTCGAATTGTGAACTATTTAGCGTTGTTGCTTGGGATCATGTTTCATGGCCTGGTAATGATTTTTATGGAGGGTTTCGGAGCACTGATGATGGGGTAAAAGCGGCTGCTACCAATGCTTTAGCGATGATGACGGGCGTTGAAGGAGGGTATGATAAAATTAACCACAAGTATCAGCCGCCAGAAAACTTGAAAACCTGGGGCCAGGTTATTAATCAATCTAAAATTGAATTAAAGGCTTCTGATAATGTTTCTATTGTT
>CAIUAS010000145.1 GCA_903897205.1 uncultured Gammaproteobacteria bacterium | reverse complement strand
CTAATCTTCCCGCTTCGCTTCGTGACATATGGTTCATGATTATTCCTCTCAAAAATAGTTTGCGTGGGTAAATCATATAACGTTAATTTATTCTCACGCTATCAAAGAAAACTGCATGGTTTTGTAAGTTTAACCTTATTGTCATGTAAGGAGGAATATCTCGATCACCATTAAGGGTTTCCCCTGACTCTCTTTATAGCAGTAAATATGTAATACTTTATGGCAGGAATTAATAATTAATAGACTTTAGAAATCTAATGTTTAAGGGGGCGAAAAAATAAATAGTTACTAATTTATTACGAGGAGCTCACCATGATTTTACAACAAATTATTGCTAAATCCGAACAAATGCTAGGCGTGCTTCAACAAAAATGGGGCGAATTAACTCATAATCAATTTAATATTATTAGCGGGCGCCGTAAGAGTCTGCTGGGGAAAATTAAAGAAATTCATGCGGTGGCAAAAACCCTATCTCGCAAATGCTAATTTACTGAGCGCTGAAGGAATAACTTAGTGAGGTTAAGCTAAACTTTCACTTTTGCAAGCTGTAAATAGCGCTGATGTAAAGCAGTAATTTGCTGATGTAATTTAGCTAAATTGCCGATATTCTGAATAATATCATCAGCAAATTTTAGTCTTTCTTGGCGAGAAATTTGCGTGGCTATAATCGCCTTTGCTTGTTCCGTGGTTAATTGATCGCGTTGCTTAACACGTTTGATTTGTAGCTGTTCAGTGGCATCGGCCACTAGGATGCGATCAATATCTTGATAGACATTTTTTTCCAACAATAAAGGAATCATTAATATGCAATAAGGTGAGTCGGCCTTTTTTTTGCGTTGATTAATTTCCCGCAAGATTAATGGATGCAGTAAATTCTCTAACCAGTTGCGTTGTTGGGTGTCAGCAAAAATAATCTCTCGCAATTTTTTTCGATTTATCGTGCCGTCATTATTTAAAATGCAGCTGCCAAAATGCTGAAAAATCGCGGAAAAAGCCGGAGCATCAGGAGTGACTAATTCGTGGGCGATAGCATCGGCATCAATAACGGTAATGCCCAGTTTTTGAAAACACTGGGCAATGGTTGATTTGCCGCAACCAATGCCCCCTGTCAAACCAATAGTTAACATCATGCGTTATCCATTACTGAATAATGCTGCTGGTTTCAGGAGTGCTGGCTTGATTTTGTTGTTGTGCCACATGTTGCGCATATAATGCTTCAAAATTAACTGGTGCTAAATAAAGCGGTGGGAACGTGCCGCGTGATGCTAAATCAGTCACCACTTCACGCGCATAAGGAAATAAAATAGAAGGGCAAACGCTGCCCAGCATGGCGTGTAATTGCTGCTCAGGAAAGCGCTGTAAAGTAAAAATTCCTGCTTGCTGTACTTCAATTAAAAAAGCAGTTTTATCGGCAGATTTAACGGTGATGATGAGCTTTAATATAACTTCGTGTGTATCATCTGCTAAGCGATTGGTGTTAGTTTGAATTTGTAAATTTAAGTCAGGCTTCCATTCTTCTTGAAAGAGCGCAGGCGTTTGCGGCGATTCAAAAGATAAATCTTTTACATAAATACGTTGGATCGAGAATTCGGGTTGTTGTGCTTGATTTTGTTCGGTTGTCATAGCGTGGTCCTATCTAAAGTTAAAATGTTGGGTTCTGCAAGAAGCCGGTGGAATGTTAACCTAATAATTTATCTAATTCACCATTATTAGCAATGGCCATTAAATCATCACAGCCACCCACATGTTTATCATTGATAAATATTTGGGGTACCGTACGCCGGTTGGTTAATTGAATCATCTCATCACGCTTGGGCGGATCTAAATCGACGCGAACTTCCGTGTAGGAGAACCCTTTATTATCAAAAAATTGCTTTGCACGTTGGCAATAAGGGCAATATTCGCTGCTATAAATAATGATTTTAGCTTGAGAATGGCTCATCTTAATTAATCCTTAACGAGCGGTAAATTTGCGTTTACCCACGCACTAATGCCGCCCCTTAAATTTTTAACATTTAAAAAGCCATTATTTTGCAAGGTGACGCCTGTTTTACCAGGAGGCTGGCTCGTGCTGTGCACAATAATAATAGTTTTATCGCTGTACTTATCTAATTGTCTAATTTTTTGTTCTAGCTCAGCAGCGGGCAGATTAATAGCGCCCAAAATATGGCCTTTAGCGAATTGAGCAGTATCGCGAATATCTAATATAACGGCTTCTTCGCGATTAATTAATAAAACGGCATCGTTGGGACTAAGTTGCGCTAGGCCGCTTAGCTTTACTCTTAGTTCAAGGCCTAACAATAAACCTAAAATAACAACGAAGGCTAAGCAAAGTTCCCAATGCTGCAAGGCAAAATTTAAGTATGGTTGCATGAGTGCTAATCTATAAGGTTAAATTAAATTGGGAGGCAATGATAACAAAAATGAGGATGAAAGTACTAGGTTTTTCTAGTAAAAACTCAATTAGGAAGACGTCTTGACAAAAAATTGCTTTTTAATGTTTAATAATTTAACGTGGGTTCGGTAGCTTAAATTATAAGCTATTAATTCTCGTCAAATGGTAACAATAAAAGGTGCTTGGGAGTGATATCATGTCTGCTAGTAAATTTAATCTGCTGCAAAGTATGGCGGCTTTTCATCAACCAGCGGGTTATGTTCGAAATCAATCTTCTATTAGTCTCATCAATCCTTTTAGCAAACTAGCTGATTGGCTAACAGAACCTTCTGAAATAAATATAAATAGAATAAATGGCGTGAGTATTTGTGTGCCTGCGCGTGGCGAGAGAAATTATCAAGTCGGTGAAATTATTGGCGATAGTTTGTTTTATTTGAGGGACAAGCCTTTTGGTGTTGAACCAGGATTTTTAGCGGTTCCCATTGATGAAAATTTAATTAAGCACTTGCATAAATTTTCATCGGAGTCGACGTTAACGGTTAATGCCAAAGAAGCTCTTGTTGCTTATTTGAGTGAAAACTCATCAGTTGCTAAGGATTTTGCTACATGGCTGCGAGATAAATATCAAAGCAATGAAATTGAAGATGCAGCCATGTGGTTGTTTAAACAAGATTATGATGATCCTGTTTTTACTCGAAATAATGTTGCGCCGCGTGATAGCAGATTGGCTAAAACTAATGCTGTGCAAGGAAATAAAAAACACGGCGAAGCAGCTGAAAGCGTGAGTGCGCTCGTTAAACTAAAAAGATTTTTAACATTGAAGGCTTATTCTTTCTATAAAAACATGATGGGGGATCGCACTAAAGAAAACGCAAATGCCATTCTTGAATGTTTAGCCACCGATGTTGCACAAACCCACGGCATGCTCGTTCAATCGCAAGGACTTACTTTTAGCCGCTATGGAGATGGCTTCCTTAAAATCATGACCCATTGTAAATGGGAGTCAGGCTTGCGCGTTTTTCAAGATTGTTTAGCAGGCGATGAAGGGCATCAAAAATACTTATTAAAAGTTGAAGGGTATAACACTGAAGATCAACCTGTTTTTGCTCAAAGTGAAAAGGATAAAAGACGCTATTCCGAAGATAGCATTATTGATTTGGGATTTAATTTAGCCTTGCTTATTACTGAAAATGATCGCGATGCCATTGGTTCTACCGGGCAAAATAAAGGGAAAATAAAAAATCGCTTGTTTGGATTCGATTTTGGTCAGGCTTACCGTAAAAAAAATACGATTGTCAATACGCTGTCTGATGATTTTAGTTTTGCTCAGTCAACCGGTGAGGATTTCATTAAAAATATTTCAATGTTTTATGACACCCCGCTGAGTGAACGTATGACGGGTATATTTTTTCTTTATCAAATAAGCGATCAAGCCACGCGTGATGAAAATTTTAATTCGGCGGAACAGGAAAAAATACAACTTGCAATAGAAGCATATAAGACATCTTCTAATGATTTTAGTGGGGAGTTTAAAGAAAGAATCGAGAATATTAAACCAGGTGCAGAAGAAGAGAAATTTGCTGCATACGTTGCAAGTTTTGAAAAGTTTGCAACAGAGGCTAAAAAAAATAATGACCAGGTGGCGGCCGATTTGTTTAAGGAGTATGCAATAAAAATAACAGCAGTGAAGGAGAACGCAAAAGCCGCCAGAGTCAAAATGCTGCAAGTATT
>CAIUAS010000144.1 GCA_903897205.1 uncultured Gammaproteobacteria bacterium | reverse complement strand
GGCCTAATCATCGCCTGCAAGTGGCCCATGTCGCTTATCGTTTAGGCGTTAATGAATATCAAGGCAGAAAATCGATTCAATTAGTCATCGAACAAATCGACGGGATTACTTAAGAAGGCTTTAGAGAAATTCAATTAAGAGGGGATAAAACAAACAGACCAGTTCTTTACAGCGAAACTGCCATATAGGAACCTGGTCTGTCTACCAACCTAAGATTAGTTGCTAGCTGCTGGAGCTGTTGTTTCTGTGCTAGTTGTTGTCTTAGCTTCTGTCTTTTCTTCTTTCTTGTGCTTTTTAGCTTTGTGAGCCTTTTTCTTTGGGGCTTCGCTAGTAGCAGCTTGTTCAGAAGAAGCTGGAGCAGCAGCAGGTGTTGTTGCTTGAGCAACTGGTGCAGTTGTTGTAGCAGCGCTATCAGCAGCAAATACAGCAGGCGCGCTTAAAAGAGCAACTAAACCAGCTACAATAGCTTTGTTTACTAATTTCATATCCATCTCCAAGTTAAAAAGTTTATTGTTCATTGACGCATGGTGACATGCGGCCGCTATCATACCTTACTTAATCAAACACTGTGAAGTACTTGCTGAATAATTTTTTTATAAGCAGAGAAGGCGCCTCGTGGAATTTGTTATAGTAAGCTATGCTGTCCAGATCAAACTTATAAAATAAATCAAAAAAGTTATGTTAAACCGCCTGTTTTCAATCGCTCCCATGATGGATTATACCGATCGTCATTGCCGCTATTTTTTGCGTCTCATTACCAATAGAGCGTTACTGTATACCGAAATGGTAACAATGGGCGCTATTCTATACGGACCAAGCGAAAAATTATTGCAATATAATACCGCCGAACACCCTATTGCGCTGCAGATAGGTGGTAGCCACCCAAACCTCTTAAGCGATTGCGCTAAAATCGCTGAAGCATATCAATATGATGAAATTAATTTAAATGTGGGATGTCCTAGTGATCGCGTCCAATCAGGCCGTTTTGGTGCTTGTTTAATGGCTGAGCCCGCCTTAGTGGGAGAATGTGTTAACGCCATGCAAAGAGCAGTGCATATTCCGATTACAGTGAAAACCAGAATTGGTATTGATCAACAAGACTCCTACGAAGAACTTTGCAGCTTCATTAAAATAGTAAGCCAAGCAGGTTGCCAAACCTTTATTATCCACGCACGTAAAGCGTGGCTAAAAGGACTCAGTCCTAAAGAAAACCGCGAAATTCCGCCACTGCGTTATGATATTGTTTACCAATTAAAACACGATTTCCCACACTTAGAGATTATTATCAACGGTGGCATTTTAACGCTTGAGCAGGCCAAAGAACAGTTGCAACAGGTGGATGGAGTGATGCTAGGACGTGCCGCCTATCATAATCCTTATATGCTGGCAGAAGTGGATCAAACTATTTACACAACCGAGAAAGCGATACCTACTAGAGAAGCTGTTTTATTAGAATATCTAGATTACATAGAACACCAGCTTGATAAAAATAACAGCTCATTAAACCAAATGATCCGACCACTTTTAGGCTTATATCTGGGGCAACCCGGCGGAAAAAAATGGCGGCGCTACCTGTCAGAAACTGTTGCACGCAACCCTGAAAGCATTACTCAGCTAAAACAGATGGCAAAACAAGCAACCTGCTGGGATACATTACCTTCAAATTAACCTTAAGAAAGCCTTAAGGTTATGGTGTTATACTATCTATTGTATACTCAAAATTCTAAATAATATCGAATAGTCAGTGATTGATGAGGTGAAAATATGGCTCCTGCAAATAACAAAGACGATGCAACATTCTCAACACAAGAAAAAGCTAATACACCCAATAAATTAATAGAACTCATCCAGCCCAAAGAAGGCAGTGAAAAATTCTCCTTATTAAATGACGAGCAAAAACGGCAAATCCTTGAATTTTTAAAAACCCTTGGCGATAAAGCTATTGAATTGGGGCGCTTTCCTGATGAAATGATAGATATTGCTAAGGGTAAAGAATTTTTTGAAAACTTGTCTGCCTATATCAATTTTGAGAAAGCCAATAGTAAATATACATTCGGGGACGAAGTAAAAAATAACGCAGGTTATATTGAATTGCTTTATCAGTTTGACGAATCGAAAAAGAAAAAAATAGACACCGATTTAGAAAACTTAGAAAAAGAATTAAAAGAAACCATCATTTTATATTTAGTAAGCCCTAGTAAGGGCAGCGAAGAACTTGATTTTCGAAAATTATTACGGGATGATTTAAAAATTCTTGAAAGTTATATAACCCCTACTGAAAAAAGTGATTTTGAAAAATTTAAAACTGCGCTAGAAAAGCTCGTGGAATTCCACAGTAAATTACCGGAATTAGTGCAAAAAACTGATTGTTTAGACTTGCTTGGAGATATTCATGAGTGGCTAGAAAAGGATAATACTTTAATCAGTATTATGAATTTCCAAAACCTAGTCAACAAATTACAAGCAGGCTGGGGAACAGAAAAAAACCCTGCAATCCAGAAAGCGCTTAAATGGAGCCAAGACTTTGGTAGTCGCGGAATAAGGCCAGTACAGTGGCTTACGAAATTTCCTGTACATTTAGAGCAAATGCAACAAAAAACACTGATAGATCGAAGAGCACACGTCTGAACTCCAGTCACT
>CAIUAS010000143.1 GCA_903897205.1 uncultured Gammaproteobacteria bacterium | reverse complement strand
TTGCCGGTTTTTTCGTTAATTTTACCAAAATTGCATAACAAGCCTAGGCTTACTCCAACGGCATAAAGTTCAGTTGCTTCATTATAATTATTTTGCCGCCTTAATTCGGGCGCCATGTAAGCAGCTGTGCCGACTATTGGTTTGCTGTTATTATGTTCTAGCGTGTATTCAGACTTTTCGTCTTGCTCAGTATTTTTCTTTAGCTCGGTTTGTGCGGCAAGTTCATAATCGACTAAAGCCAATTTATTAGTAATCGCATCATAAACAAAATTACTTAATTTTATATCGCGATGTAAAATACCGAGCTTATGAAACGCCAGTACGGCCTCGCACATTTTTTTAGCCAGCGCTATTAATTGGACGGGAGAGAATATGCGATAGTTAATATAATCTTTTAAATTCATCCCGGCGGCATAATTCATAGGGATATAGACATTTTCAATCTTGAGGGCTGCTGATTCTTTATCTTTCTCAATTGAGCCGTTGAGCATAATTCCTTGGCCGTGCAAAACCTTTGCATGTGCCTGACCCACTCTATTTAAAATAGTTGCTTCGTTCTTATAGGCATTTTCTTTGACCTTAGCTAGCGCTTGGACATTTCTCTCAATTGTCTCTTGATTTTTAGAAGACATAAAAACTTCTGTATCGACAGAGTATTTCTTTTTAAACCCTTTCGTGATCTTTTCTTTTAGGACCCCAGGATCGATTTGAAAATGTTTAATAGCGTGCCAGCTATGGTCCAATAGATTTAGCGCCAGATAAACGCCAGCGCACTGCCCGCCTTTTCCTAACGGTTTGTAAATGAGATATTGAATATCACCACTTCGTAATATTATTCGGTTATTAATATTGCCATCAGCAGATTTGTCCTCATAGATAATAATATTGGCTTGGTCAGACTTCTGTGCAAAAGCCTCTTTAATCTCAATTTTTTGGGCCTCTGTTAAGATCCCATTATTTTCTTTTAAGTCGTTTAAATCTACCTCAGGCGGCAAGGGCAATAATTCATTAATGATCACAGCGGTGGAGGTTGGTTTTAATTCTACTTTAATAGGGGAAGTGCTTTGGGGTTTTTTATCAGGTAATTCATTACTAACGGCAAGTTCTGTTAAAGGATCGATCGCCTTTATAGTTTCTTGATGGCCAGTTTCAATAGCGGAACGTTCAAAGCCCATAAATACCCCCCCGTGAAGGTGAAAATGATTGCTAAATTAACAAGCCTGGCATTGTTTGGATAAGAGCATTCTACAATAATTAATGCTATGTCACTAGGTTTCGCAAGAAGCCTAGTGCGTGTTCTTGCGAAAACACCTTTATAGCAACGCCATGGTTGCAAGTAGTACTAGGAAATGGTGCAAGACGATGGTTTATTTTGAGGCGCCGTGCTCGCATTAATTGCGCCATAATTAGTTTCTGCTGCTGCCGCCTCTATAAGGGACGCATTTTCGCTAGGCTCAGCACGTTGAAAGAAGGGCAGGTATCCGGCAATTTTCTTTATAGACGCTACCGGCCAATAGCGTTCAGGGCTAGGTTTTGTGTTATTGGTATTAATAGCCTCTTCATAGGGCTGGGCCTTATTCAATATACCCATTAAATGGCTATGTAACGCATGCATATTTTCAGGCGATAAATTAAACACGTTGGCTGTTTGCGCCAGCACGCTATTCACTTCACACGCCAATAATTTTAAATAATCATGTTCTTTTGCCGCTGTTTCTGCATTTTCTCTTTCAATGGCAAGCATGGCATATAATTCAATTAAGTAGGAGGAGCTAAACGCAAAGACCCATTGCTCTGGTGGTTGGTGAATGATGATACTTTGGCAAACATTAGGCAAAGTGCCGATGGTAGACCAGCCAATTGCTTTGGTTTTAACTTTGGCTTCTTCCCATGGTGTTAAAATTTGGATATTTGGCTCGCGGCCAAAGCAATAATAACTGATAGTTTTTTTCAGGGGTTCCATTATTCCGAGCGCAAGGCATGCCATGCCTATCATGTTGAGTGTGGCGCCTTCATCAGCAATAGCGCCCATATCGTTTTGCATATAAAACATACGGGAAATGCTAATGAAATTGTTTAAACCGTAAATGGCGGCGGCAGTCAGCGGCATGCTCATGGAACGTAAGGCATGTTCCGTTTTGGAGCGATTTTTAGGCAGCATTTTTTCAGGAAAATCTTTAGCGCTGCTGATATTCAATAAAGCCCTTGCTAAACTGCCGGCCTGTTGCTTGGCCGCTAATGCGGCAATAATTCTTTTAATATAATTTTTTTTGTTTTCTAATAACCCGACCGTTTTTTTAAAATTTTCATTGTTCGTTATTAAATTATTTTTTAGCATTTCATTTTGTTGGTTTAATTGGTCGATGTCCTCTGTAAGAGGCACTCCCTGTTTATTTGCAGCTGAAGGATCTTTTTTAATTTTAGCCTGGAGCTTTTTTATATTGTTAGTGGTTGTTTTACGTTGTTTTCGTAAATCTTCACAGAGTTTTTGCAGCTTATCACGCTCTGCTAAAAGGGCTTTAATGTTTTTTTCGGATAGCGGCTCTAATTTTATCTGACTAACTGTGAGG
>CAIUAS010000142.1 GCA_903897205.1 uncultured Gammaproteobacteria bacterium | reverse complement strand
CCCCCATCCGATTTCGAGTCGGCGCCGTTATGGCCACTTCGGTACCTCTCCGTTTACACAACAACTAGAACGCTTCTTTAAACCAATGTTTGACGGGAGCCAACATTTGGGTAAACGAAGAAGATCCTTTACCCGCCAATGCATTCTTTAAATTTGTTAAAATCTGCTGTGAAGCTGCCGCGCTAGCAGGATTATTATTCTGCTCAGTAACCGTTACATAAGCATTACCGTCAGCACCACTTTGCAGTTTTACTTGACAAATAGGCGTAGATTTCGTAACCCTTTCATCGGTTGCATGCATATCTAAAATATAATAAGTCGCTATTTTTTCATCGCTGACTGCTATCTTATACCCAGCACGCTTCAATGCCGCCCCAACAGAACTCCAAGCCTGCGCCACTGTTTGATTTAACGGTAAGGTATTATCACTAACCATCGAAGCCGATGCAATAGAACCGGTTTGATTAACAGTCGTTGTATTAACTGCCGGTTTGGCATCCGCAAGCTTACTTGCATTTTTCAACGCGTCTTTGGTTACCACACCGCGCTTTAATTTATCCGCCAAACTATCAGGAGGTAATATGCCTATAGGCGCAGCAGGTGCAGGCGCAGCAGACGACTGAATAACATAATCATCGCCAATGCCGCTTGCCGCTAATCCTGCTGGCACCCGCAAAGGAGAACTTTCCTGACTGCGCAAATATTCGGTGCGATGTTTTTTTACAAAATTATGTTTTTGCCACCAGCTTGCACAACCTGTTAAGTTCAGGGACATGCCTGCTAATAATAAAATAGATACCGTTCGTTTTAACATAAATAACTCTTTTTAGTCTTCGATAGGGATACCGGCTGCTTGCATAGCTGCAATTATTTTCTCATGAAAAGCTTGCGCTAATGGCGTTAAAGGCAAGCGAATACCTGCCGGTATTTTACCTCTTTTAAATAATGCCCATTTAACAGGAATGGGATTAGTCTCAATAAATAAATCTTTATGTAATGGCGCTAATTTAGCGTTAATTTGCTTCGCCAAGGTGACATTGCCCGCTAAAGCGGCTTCGCAAAATTGATGCATTTCAGCCGGCATTAAATTCGCCGTCACAGAAATAACACCTTTGCCGCCAGCTAAAATAATTTCTAACGCCGTGATATCATCGCCACTAAATACATCCAGATGACTGCCGCATAATTCAATGATGGTACGCGCCTGTTCCGGCCTGCCCTCTTTAATCGCAACCACATTAGGGATTGTTGCTAAACGACCAACCGTTGCTGGCAATAAATCACAGCCAGTACGACCTGGCACATTATATAAAATTTGCGGAATCGGGACTGCTTCTGCCACCGCGCGATAATGTCGATAAAGACCTTCCTGCGTAGGTTTATTGTAGTAAGGCGTTACCAATAAACAAGCGTCAACGCCAATTTCCATTGCTTTACGCGTTAAATGAATAGTCTTATCAGTGGCATTGCTACCCGTGCCTGCAATAACAGGAACACGCCCTGCTGCTTGCTCCACAACGGTGCTAATAACGGTTAATTGTTCACTGGCACTTAAAGTAGGTGCTTCGCCGGTCGTACCTGTTACAACAATGCCATCGGTACCACTTTGCACATGCCAATCTACTAATTCCCGCAAACTAGCAAAATCAATTTCACCGTTCTCACGCATGGGGGTTACAATAGCGACAATACTGCCATGAAACATAGGCTTTTCCTATCTTATTTTTAATAACCGACATGGTACTTGGGGCAAAGCAGAATGACAAGCCTTGCTAAAATAAAGAGGAGAGCAATAAACGTTTAACAAGCCTGCCTTGCAAAACATGTTCATTAATAATTTCATCAATATCCGCCTGGTTTTTATAGGTATACCAAGTTCCTTCTGGATAAATAACTAACACCGGCCCCTCTGCACATCTATCTAAACAACCAGCGCTATTAATCCGCACCTTACCTTTGCCTTGCTCACCTAATGCTTTTATTTTAGCTTTCGCATACTGAAACAAGGCCATTGAATCCGCATCGGTACAGCATTGCTTACCATTCTCGCGTTTATTGGTACAGATAAAAACATGTTTTTGGTAATACATGGCGCGTCCCATTAATAAGTTTTTTGAGAAAATTCATTTTAATAGTACTCTTATCAAATGCAAAGTAATTCACTTGAAAAATCTATTCAACAACAGGCCAGCCAATGTGTAAAATGCGGCTTATGCCTTCCTTATTGCCCAACTTACGCTCTTACTGAAAACGAGTGCGAATCCCCGCGTGGACGCATTGCATTATTAGATGCGCTTGCTAAAAAACAAATTCCTTTATCCGAGAAAACCCAATTATATCTTGATCATTGCTTAACTTGCCGTGCCTGTGAGGCAGTGTGCCCAGCAAAAGTAAGTTATGGAGAATTAATAGATAAAGGCCGGCAATTAATACTTGAGCAAAGCGCATCGCCTAAAAAAATAACCTTACCAAAATCATTAGCTATCGCGTTAAAACATCCTTGGCTTTGGCAAACCTTGGCTCGCTTATTAGCTTTTTATCAACGTTCTGGCTTGCAATATTTAACTCGCAAAAGCGGCTTATTAAAAGCCCTGCGGTTAGCGCGAGTGGAAGCACTCTTACCCATCTCAATCATTCACAGTGGCTGGCGCCCATATTATAAAGCAACCGCACCCGAGCGAGGTCAGGTAGCTTTATTTACCGGTTGCATTAATCAATTAGTCGATCGTACTACCATAAAAGCGGCCATTAAACTTTTAACCGCTTGTGGCTATAACGTCTATATACCCACAACGCAACAATGCTGCGGGGCTTTACATCAACATGCCGGTGCAATAAAACAAGCACAAGCATTAGCGCAGGCAAATATTGCTATTTTTAATCAATTAAAAATAGAGAAAATTATAACCATTACTACCGGATGTTCAGTGGTTTTGCAGGAATATGCACACTTAGTAAATTCACCTACTAGCGCCAATTTCAACCAAAAAATAATCGACATTAATCAGTTTTTAATTACCATTGCTTGGCCGCAGAATTTAACCTTATCTCCGTTAGCGAAAAAAATAATTGTTCACACCCCTTGCACACTCCGTAATGTACTTAAACAAGCTGCCGCCCCATTGCAACTCCTACAGAAAATTCCTGCCGCTGAGATTATTCCTTTAGCAGCTAACAACTATTGTTGTGGTGCAGCCGGACAATACATGTTACAGCACCCCGCCATGTCAGATAATTTACTTGCGCAAACATTAGACCTAATAATTCCATTAAACCCGGATTATTTAGCAACCACCAATATAGGTTGCAATTTACACCTGCAAAAAGGTTTAACCGAAAAACACTGTAAAACAAGAGTTTTGCATCCCATTGTGTTACTAGCACAGCAATTAACCCAACCGCCTTAATATAGTAATCCTAACGCAAAAAATAAACGGGATCGGTATATACTCAAAAGCGTTGCATTTTTAGCCTAGCCTAGAATTAAAACGCGATGATTATTAAGTTCTTGTCAATCTAAATATTGCTATTAAAGCCTATTTTTGTGAACTTTTATCAATGAACTTTTTATTCACCTCTAGCAAAAAGCTAAAAATATGCTATTTTATTGTCTCCCAACCCTTTCTAATCACAACATGAGGAGTTAAACATGGCAGCTAAAAAGCCAGTGAAGAAAAAAACAGTGGTAGCTAAAAAAGCAAAACCTGCTGTTAGCAGAAAAGTTTCTGCTGTTAGCAAGCAATTTACGAAGTCTGAAATCTTAAAAGAAATTGCTGCTGCGGTTGAAATTTCTACTAAACAAGCAAGCCGAGTTATTGAAGAATTATTGCACCTTATTGAACGTCATTTGAAAAAAGGCGCTCCTGGCGTTTTTGTATTACCAGGCGTAGCTAAATTCCAAGTTATTCATAAACCTGCAACTAAAGCTCGTAAAGGCATTAATCCTTTCACCGGCGAAGAAACAGTTTTTAAAGCTAAACCAGCTCGTAACGTTGTTAAAGCAAGACCGCTCAAAAAACTTAAAGATATGGTTTAATAGCCAATCGTTCAAAAAAGGGCGCCAGAGCGCCCTTTTTTATTTAATATAATTTTCATCCCCGCAAATGCGGCTGACTTATATATTCTTTGGATTGCATTTCCAATAAACGACTTTGCGTACGCTTAAAATCAAACGCTAAACGCCCACCCCGATAAAGCTCAGTAATAGGCGCTGCAGCAGCAATAACTAGCTTTACACGGGCATCATAAAACACATCGACTAAATTAATTAAATACCGCGCCAAATTATCCTGCTGAGCTTCTATTTTAGGTACATTACTTAATAACACCGTATCAAAGCGGCGCGCTAATTCTAAATAATCTAACTGCGAGCGAGGCACATTGCAAAGTACCTTAAAATCAAGCCATGCCACTTGACCAACATAACTAACCACTGCAATCGTTCGGCCTTCTATTAATAAAGCTTCTTGCTGACCTTGCGTAAAATCGACATGCGCCAGCTGTTTAAAATTATTTCGCATAAACTCATCAGCCGACGCACCCAAAGGATAATGATAAGCACCCGCTTGTTCTAATACACGCAGGCGATAATCGTATTGCGTCGTTAAATGCAACACTTCTAAATGCTGTTTTAATAGCTGAATAGCCGGCATAAAATATTCACGCTGAATTCCATTTCGATATAAATCATCCGGTGCTGTATTAGCCGTGGTGATTAAAGTGATGCCTTCTGCCAATAAGGCTTGTAATAAATTCCCTAAAATCATTGCGTCGACAATATCATTAACTAAAAATTCGTCAAAACAAATGACGCGCGCCTGCTTGGCAAAATACTGCGCCACCTGTTTCAAAGGATCAGCATGCCCTTGCCAAGCCTTTAATTGTAAATGAACTTGCTGCATAAAACGGTGAAAATGCATACGCATTTTATTAGAGGTGGGCAATGCTTGATAAAAAATATCCATCAGCCATGTTTTTCCAATCCCTACTCCGCCCCATAAATATACGCCCCTAACCAGGTTATATTGACGCTTACTTACTTTGGCAGTTAAACGTACTTTCCAATTAGCAGGTTTTTTTAGCGTCGTTAATTCTTCATATACACGCTGCAATTGTAAAATCGCCTGCTCTTGTTGAACATCGGGCTGATATTGTTGGGTCGTTAAATAATGTTTATAAAGTTCTAATGGGGTCATAGCGGAATTTAATTAATGTTCGGCAATAAATTGGTAATTAATGCTTGGCGCAATTCGATTAATTGACCATGAAAAAAATGGCTGGCGCCTGGCATGCGGATTAATTGCGCTGGCACAGCAAGCGAATTAATCCAGGAAAATACGGCATTAGGATCCACAATTTCATCCGCATCACCTTGTACGATTAACCAAGGACACGGAATATCCGATAATTCGGCAAAATTAAAATTAACCACTGGCGGAGCCACACTAACTAATTGTTCTATCGGCCATTGAGTAGCAGCACGCGCGGCAACATAAGAACCAAATGAAAAACCTGCCAGCCAAAATAGCGCCTCAGGTTTAATTTGCTTTAACCATTGTAATACCGCTAATAAATCGTCGGTCTCGCCTTTACCTTCATCATAATGTCCTTCACTCGCGCCCACGCCACGAAAATTAAAACGCACGGTAGGCATACCTAATTCTTTAAAAGCACGTGCAATGGTATAGACTACTTTATTATGCATGGTACCGCCAAATAGCGAATGCGGATGGCAAATCACGCCTATTAGCGGTTTATTAAGCATAACTGATGGCGTGCTGGTCAATACTTCTAGTTTTCCAGCAGGGCCCGGTAAATAAAAATTAACCTCACCCATTGGAAATTCAGTCATACTACTTTTGTTGTTAGACATACTATATACTCGTTGCTATCGTAAAAACTTATCTTTATAAAATGTACGCCTTAGAAATTTCTGCATTAACCAAAGTATACGGCAACCAAGTAAAAGCGCTTAACGGCATTAATCTTAATGTCCAGGAAGGCGATTTTTTTGCTTTGCTTGGGCCAAATGGCGCCGGCAAGTCTACCACAATCGGGATTATCACATCACTGGTTAATAAAACCAGCGGCCAAGTAAAAATATTTGGCCATGATTTAACAACCGAAAGCGAATTAGCAAAATCTTATATCGGCTTAGTTCCCCAAGAACCTAATTTTAATATTTTTGAAAAAACCATCGATATTCTAATTTATCAGGCGGGCTATTATGGCGTGCCCACCAAAATTGCTAAAGAGCGCAGTGCATTTTACTTAAAAACCTTAAGCTTATGGGACAAGCGCAATCAACCCGTCATCACTCTTTCCGGCGGCATGAAGCGACGCCT
Organism: uncultured Gammaproteobacteria bacterium; assembly: GCA_903897205.1. GTDB lineage: Bacteria > Pseudomonadota > Gammaproteobacteria > CAIUAS01 > CAIUAS01 > CAIUAS01. Next base: position 3,855 of record CAIUAS010000142.1, on the reverse strand, counting down.
GTTAATCGCACGTGCGTTAATACATCAGCCTAAATTACTCATTCTAGATGAACCCACCGCCGGCATCGATATTGAAATACGCCGCCACATGTGGGATTTTTTACGCACGATTAATGCGCAAGGCACAACGATCATTTTAACCACACATTATTTAGAAGAAGCCGAAACGCTGTGTAAAAATATCGCCATTATCGACAAAGGCAATATTATTGAAAATACCAGCATTAAAGAAATACTCACTAAATTGCATCTTGAAACCTTGATATTTTATCTCGACCAACCTACCGCTGACACCCTTAATTTACCCGGCTTTACTTATCGCTTTACCGATAAAACCACTTTAGAAATAGATATAACAAAGCAGCAATCGCTTAACGAAATATTTATGCTGTTAAGCCAACAAAATATACAAGTGATGAGTATGCGCAACAAAACTAATCGGTTAGAAGAATTATTTTTAAAACTTATTAACACAAAACCTTTATGAATAAACTCGTCATCGCTTTCTCAACTATTTTCCGCAAAGAAACCAAGCGCTTTTTGCGTACTTGGATACAAACCTTATTACCGCCGGTCATTACCACAGCGCTTTATTTTGCTATTTTTGGCCATGTCTTAGGCCCAAAACTGGGACAAATCCAAGGCGTCAATTATATGCAATATATTGCGCCCGGTTTGATCATGATGGCCATCATTAACAGCGCCTATATGAATACGGTCTTTTCCGTTTACATCATGCGTTTTTCCAAAAGTATTGAAGAGCTATTAGTTGCCCCCATACCTAATTATATTATTTTATTAGGCTTCACAGCGGTGGGCATCACGCGAGGCGTTATGGTAGGAATGCTCGTCACTATAGTCGCTTTGTTTTTTACCCAATTAACTATCCAGCATATTTTCATAACTCTCTGCATTATCTTTCTCTCAGCATTATTATTTTCACTAGCTGGATTTTTAAATGCACTATTTGCTAAAAAATTTGATGATACCGCCATTGTTCCCACCTTTATTTTAACGCCTTTAAATTATTTAGGCGGTATATTTTATCCGATTGCGCTCTTACCCACGTTTTGGCATCACCTATCATTAGGCAATCCTATTTTATACATGGTCAACGCCTTTCGTTATGGTATTCTTGGCGTTAGCGATATTAATATTGGCATTGCTTTTGTTTTATTAATTAGCTTTAGCATCATTTTACTTATTCTTAATTTATATTTTCTCAACAAAGGAAAAGGATTAAGAACATGAATGATACTTTAGGCGTTTTAATCACTAATTTAGGCACTCCGGCTGCGCCTACAGCGCATGCATTAAGAAAATATTTAAGTGAATTCTTAGGCGATTCCCGTGTCGTTGAAATTCCACAACCTATTTGGTGGTTAATTTTACATGGCATTATTTTACGCGTTCGCCCTAAGCGCTCGGCTGAGTTATATCAAAAAATTTGGACGCTCGATGGCTCACCCCTGTTAGTCAATTCGCAAAAATTAGTCAATACAGTTCAAGCACAACTTGCAAAAGAACAAAACCAAACCATAAAAGTAGTATTAGGAATGCGTTATGGTCAACCTTCCCTTTCACAAGCATTAACTGAGTTACAAAAAGCAGGCTGCGGGAAAATTTTAATATTACCTTTATTTCCCCAATATGCTGCCGCGACAACGGCTTCTATTTTTGATGCCGTCGCAAAAATTTTTAAAAAATGGCGTGTTATTCCTGAATTAAAACTGTTGACACAATACCATGCCAACCCTGCGTATATTACAGCCATTGCTGAAAGTGTTCGCCAGCATTGGCAGCAGCATGGCCAACAACATTTACTATTCTCGTTTCATGGTTTACCACAACGTTGTGTGGATTTAGGCGACCCATATCAACAACAATGCCTTAACACCGCACAGTTAATTACCAAACAACTAGAATTAACTCAAGAGCAATGGTCGGTCGTTTTTCAATCTCGTTTTGGCCGCGCGCAATGGTTACAACCCTACTGCGATATTACTTTGCAAAAAATGCCTGAAAAAGGCATTAAAAATATTAATGTCATTTGTCCAGGATTTGCAGTTGATTGTTTAGAAACTTTGGAAGAAATTAACCAGTTAAATCGTGAATTATTTTTAAAAGCCGGCGGCAAAGAATTTCATTATATTCCCTGTTTAAATGCTTCTGAATTACAGGTGAATTTAATAAAACACCTAATTATTGAACAAATGTCTATCCCACATTAAAACTCTCACCACAACCACAACTGACTTTAGCATTTGGATTATTAAATTTTAACTCACCACCAGTAATACCTTTTTGCACAAAATCAATTTCCGTGCCTTGTAAAAAAAGCATATCCTCTGCATTAACAAAAACCGCCAAATTTTCCTCGGCAGAAAAAACATGATCATCAACCAATTTAGCATCGACATAATCCACCACATATTCCAACCCAGAACAACCCGCTTTTTTAACCCCCAAGCGCAAGCCAATCCCTTTACCACGCTCTTTTAATTTCTTCTTCACATAAGCTATCGCCGCCGATGTTAAGCTGACTGGTTTATAATTAACAGCGGGATCGAAAACACTAACCGCATTATCGCTTTGAATTTGATTACTCATAAAACCTCTTTCAATTACTTTTATTATAATGATTCATCCGTATCTCATATCTCTTAATACCCTAACTGCCGTATTAACCTTTTCAACAGCCAAATCAATTTCAGCCACCGTAGTAAATCGCCCAAAGGAAAACCGAATCGAACTATTAATTAATTGTTCAGACACGCCCAAAGCACTCAGCACATGCGAAGCAGCCGCACGCCCTTCATGACAAGCAGAACCCGTTGAAACCGCCAAATCCTTTAATGCTGGCAATAAGGCTTTTGTTTCAATATCGGCAAAAGCAATATTCAATATATGCGGCACCTTGCTGGCTAAATTGCCATTGAGATAAACAGACCCTACCTGATTAACACCTCGCCAAAAACGCGCACTTAAATCATTAATACGCTTATTATCTTCCAGCATCATTTGCTGGGCAAGCGCAAATGCCTCACCCATACCCACTATCTGATGCGTTGCTAAAGTGCCTGGACGTAATCCCTGTTCCTGCCCGCCGCCATTAAACAAAGGTTGCCATTTAATTTCGCGAGCATGATTCACATATAAAGCGCCAATACCTTTTGGTCCATAAACTTTGTGGGCAGAAAAAGACATCAGATCAACCGGCCAATCTGCTAAATCAATTAATTCTTTGCTAACACTTTGCACCGCATCAACATGAAAATAACTGCCTTGAGCGTGCACCAAATCACCGATTGCTTTAATATTCTGCACGACACCCGTTTCATTATTAACATGCATAATACTGACTAAAATAGTATCACTACGCAAAGCTTGCTGTAAGGTTATTAAATTCACGGTGCCTTCTTTTTCTACTGGAAGATACGTTACCGTAAAACCTTCTTTTTCTAATTGTGCGCAACTATCTAACACTGAGCTGTGTTCTATTTGCGTGGTAATAATATGCTTGCCCTTGGCTTGATTTGCATAAGCAAGGCCCTTTATCGCCAAATTATTCGCCTCAGTTGCACCGGATGTCCAAACAATTTCAGCGGGTTTCGCGTGAATTAATTGCGCCACTTGCCCACGCGCCTGCTCAATTGCTTGCTTAGCCTCGCGCCCATAAAAGTGAGAAGCATTAGAATTACCATAACCTTGCTGTTCACTTAAAAAAGGCAACATCTTAGCTAAAACCCGCTTATCCAGCGGGGTGCTTGCTGCACAATCTAAATAGATAAATGATTTCATAAGAATTTATTTACATAGAAAAATATTGGTTAAACGTTTTTAAAATTAATTGAT
>CAIUAS010000141.1 GCA_903897205.1 uncultured Gammaproteobacteria bacterium | reverse complement strand
TATAATCAAAGCGACTATGATGATAGGTATAATCTTTCAAGATTGGTTAGAAGAACATATTCTATGAACCTCTATACATTTAGAATGCCATTAAGACTAGCCAATAATCTATTGGCATTATTCGTTTAAATTTAATACTGATTCCATTACAATCTGTCCTTAACTAAAGAATATTGTGACTATAATTCTTGCAACAAACCGTCAACTAACAAATCTAGCTAGATAAAAGAATGACGTTACATATTGAACACTATGTAATGTTATGATGAAAATAAAGTTATTAAATCTTTCTGCACTAGTAGCCCTAATCTAATTGGTAACTCAGTGTTTACAATCTAAGTGACACTCATTCGATAATGAATATTTGTTTTTTATTAGGATAAGATTATGCCCAACAATAAATACGTTAAAAGTAAACCTAAGCTATCCATCACAAACCTTCCTAACAAAGGTATTAAAAAAGAAGATTTTATTGATGATTTCAAACAGTATTATGTGCATTTGCTAGGACGAGATGAAAATTGTCGATCGCCTTTTTATGCAGGTGCGGCTTTGTCATTAGTTATACGTGATCGATTGATGGAACACTGGAATATTTCTCATCAAACCTATAGTAAGAATGACTCTAGGCGCTGTTATTATTTATCTATGGAATTTTTAATGGGCCGCACATTAAGTAATGCCATGCTTAATTTAGGTGTGACCGATACTGTTACAAAGGCTATGTATGATTTGGGTATCGAATTAGAAGAATTAATTAGTAGCGAGCAAGATGCTGGCCTAGGCAATGGTGGTCTAGGCCGATTAGCTGCTTGTTTTTTAGACAGTTGTGCAACGTTACAACTACCCGTTGTAGGCTATGGTCTTCGTTATGAATATGGCATGTTTACGCAAACTATAGTTAATGGTGAGCAAGTTGAAAAACCAGATCATTGGCTACGTCACGGAAATGTCTGGGAAATTGAACGACTTGAATACTCTCACAGTATTAAGTTTGGAGGCTATACAGAAGTTCACAAGGATGATAAAGGTCATTTAAAACATGCCTGGATAGCTACGTCTAATGTATTAGCTGTACCTTTTGATACACCAATACCTGGCTATCAAAATGGAACAGTTAATACCTTACGTTTATGGAAATCTGTAGCTACCGAAGATTTCAATCTTGATGAATTTAACGCAGGCGACTATGCAGAAGCAGTAGCTGCAAAGAATACTGCCGAAAATATTACGATGGTTTTATATCCCAATGACGCCAATGAAAATGGTAAAGAGCTAAGATTGCGTCAGCAATATTTTCTGGCTTCCGCTCGTCTACAGGATGTACTTGCTCACTGGACAGGTATACATGGTAATAATTTCACACGCTTTGCTGAAAAAAATTGTTTTCAGTTAAATGATACGCATCCGAGTATCGCTATTGCAGAATTAATGCGTTTATTGATAGATATTCACAATTTAACTTGGCATGAAGCTTGGGCTATTACAACAAATACCATGGCTTATACCAATCACACTTTATTACCAGAAGCATTGGAAAGATGGTCTGTTAAATTAATGCAACGTTTATTACCAAGATTAATGGAAATTATTTTTGAAATAAACGCTCAGTTTATGACTAATGTTTCAAGTCATTGGCCAGGTGATAGTGAACGATTACGTAGAATGTCTATTATTGAAGAGGGTCATGACCAACAAGTAAGAATGGCTCATCTAGCCATCGTCGGAAGTTTTTCCGTCAATGGTGTTGCACAACTACATACTCAGTTATTACAACAAGGTCTATTTAATGATTTTTATAACTTTTGGCCACATAAGTTTAATAATAAAACCAATGGTGTAACGCCAAGGCGCTGGTTAGCCGCCTGTAATCCAGAATTAGCCAGCCTTATAAGCGCAACTATAGGTGATGGCTGGATAACAGATTTATCAGAGCTAAAAAAACTAGAACCCTATGCTGAAGACGCTCAGTTCAGAAAGCAATGGCGTACTATTAAACAAGCCGCAAAACAAAGTTTGATCGACTATAAAAAGGCTAATCATGAATGCGAATTGAATTTAAATGTTGATGCCATCTTCGATATGCAAGTTAAACGCATACATGAATATAAGCGCCAATTATTAAATGTACTTCATGTTATTCATTTATATAACCTCATTAAAGAAGGACATACAGAAAACTGGGTAGCACGTTGCGTGTTAATTGGCGGTAAAGCAGCGCCGGGTTATCGCATGGCAAAAAAAGTGATCAAATTAATCAATAATGTAGCTCAGGTCATTAATTCAGATCCTGAAGTTGGTGATAAATTAACCTTGCTCTTTTTAGCAGATTATCGAGTTTCAGCCATGGAAAAAATATGTCCAGGCGCGGATTTATCTGAACAAATTTCTACAGCAGGTAAAGAAGCATCAGGTACAGGCAATATGAAACTGATGATGAATGGTGCTATCACTATCGGCACACTCGATGGAGCCAATATTGAAATTCGTGAAGAAGTGGGCGATGACAACTTCT
>CAIUAS010000140.1 GCA_903897205.1 uncultured Gammaproteobacteria bacterium | reverse complement strand
CCAACAGATAAAAAAATGCCCTGTTTTTACAGGGCATTTTTATTTGTAAAGCTTTTGAAAAGCGAAAATAAAGAAAATTACTTTATCTTACCTTCTCTATATAAGACATGCTTGCGTACAAAAGGATCATACTTTTTGAATTCAAGTTTTCCCGTTGTTGTTTTTTTGTTTTTAGTGGTTGTGTAAGAGTGAGTAGTTTCACTTGATTGCAGTTTTATTTTTTCACGCATGGTCATTCCTCAATTAAAACTTTTCGCCGCGTGCGCGCAAATCAGCGAGAACAGCGTCGATACCTTTTTTGTCAATAGTTTTCAAACCACGTGAGCTGACACGCAGCGTAATAAAGCGATTTTCGGACGCAACCCAGATACGCTTTTTTCTTATATTTGGCTTAAAGCGTCGCTTTGTTTTATTGTTGGCATGCGACACATTGTTGCCTACCATTGGCGCTTTGCCGGTTACCTGACATACTCTAGCCATGAATTTAACTCCGCTACTACTAATACTTTTATGAGAGAAAGGCGAGATTTATACCAGAATGCGGGGCTTAAAACAAGGCGATAATGGAATTATTTTATGTAAATAAGGCCATAAAGATCAGTAAAAAGATGGCATGAAGACCAAAATAAGGTATGCTTTTGCGCTAATATTAGCAGCAGGTTTTTTAGCAAGCTAAATCAATTATCTTAGTCAAAGTAGGGAAAAATAACATGAGCTACATAGATACTAACTTGATGACGAATGAAGTAGTGGCCTATCGCGTGCGGTTGCATTGGGCTATTTTTATGCCTGCTATCTTTTCATTCATCTTCGCCATTGTTGCCACCTTCAACAACATGCGGCACTTCGACTGGATTTTATATCTGATTACGGTTGCTCTAATGGCCACTTCTTTAGTCAGTTATTTAAGTTCGGAATTTGCCGTAACCAACCGACGAGTCATTATTAAAATAGGTTTAATTAGCCGTAACTCTTATGAGATGTTGTTAAATAGAGTAGAGGGAATTGAAGTCGATCAGAGCATTATCGCCAGATTGTTAGGTTACGGTAATATTACCGTGCGTGGTATGGGCGGTTCAAAAGAAGTGTTTTATAAAATTGAAAATCCACTGGAATTTCGTAAAAAAGTACAGGAACAAATTGCTGACTTGCAAGCCGTTCAACCTCAGCAATAAGAACCGCATTACTGTAAACGTGTTTTTAAATTGTCGGTATTTAATTCAAATCATGAAGCCTCCTGCGCGCCACCCTTTCTTAAAGCTTATAAAACGCAAAATCTCACTCTAAGGGTTCACCTTTCATCAGTAACGATTTTTATCTTGAAAAATAATAGGTATTTAATAAAACCTTAAGTTTTAGTTGTTAATATCAATTCTGTTTATAGCTTTTTAAAGAATTAATTATTGAGGTAACTATGTTAAATGATGAAAAAATGCTCGCGCAAGTTAAACTATTAGTTAATAAATATAAACAAAAAACTCCATTTTTTTACAATCATAGTATTATTGTTGCCAATAAACTCGCTAGTATTATTACTGATAATCTTTTGGATAAAGAAGCGCTAAGCGATTTTTTTATTAACGAATATAAAGGAAAAAAATCTGACCAACCTATCACAATATTAGATAATATTGCCGATATACTGAAACAAGCATATGGCCTAAATGAAGAACACTTAGTGCAAAATTCTATTGTTAGTTTCAATTCAGAAGTGCAGGAGATTGATGAAACTTTAGGAATTTATCGTGTGCTTGAATATTATAATAGAGAATTACAAGAACTAACCGCCTCAAAGCAAAATAACTTATAACCTAAAACTCGAATTAACTCATTAATGTCTCGCAGAAGTGGCGAGTATTCTTATAATAAACCTCGTTCTGCCAGCGAAGTAACCTGCCCATCGCCTATAATGATATGGTCTAAGACCCGCACATCAATGATATGTAAGGCTTGCTTAAGTTGCTGGGTAACATATTGATCGGCTGCGCTCGGTTCAGCGACTCCAGATGGATGGTTATGCGCAAAAATAACGGCTGCCGCATTGTAACTTAGCGCACGTTTAACCACTTCACGAGGATGCACCGTGGTGGAGTTAATGGTACCATGGAATAATTCATCGTAACGAATAACGCGATGAGCATTGTCTAAAAATAAGCAGGCAAATACTTCGCATTCGTAATTACGTAAACGTGCAGTAAGAAAGTGGCGAGTTTCATAGGGATTATTTAATACATTGCCGCGTTCCATAGTTTCTTGCAAATAACGTTTGGCGATTTCAAGCACCGCTTGCAATTGTACATACTTAGCAAGGCCTAAACCGTGACTTTGGCAAAAGCGGATTTGATCAGCGCTGACTATATTACGCAGATTGCCAAACTCCTGCAGCAATGAGCGGCCTAAATCAACCGCGCTTTTACCTCGCACGCCTGTGCGTAAGAAAATAGCCAATAGCTCAGCATCAGATAATGCGCTGGGGCCTTTGGCTAATAATTTTTCACGAGGACGTTCTAAGAGTGGCCAATCGGTAATTGCCATGAATCAGTTCCTTAAGAAAATAGATTATAAAATTAAATTCGGCTCATGCGGCCGATGTTGCTGTATTATGTTTTAGGGGATGATTTTTTTCAAGCATGAATACATTAAAAGACAAACATATATTGCTTGGCGTAACCGGCGGGATCGCGGCCTACAAGGCGGCAGATTTAGTGCGCCGATTACGTGAACAGCTAGCGCACGTGCAAGTGGTCATGACAGAAGCCGCAAAATCATTCATAACCCCCTTAACCTTGCAAGCATTATCAAGCAATCCGGTACGAGAGAATTTATGGGACACCCAGGCTGAAGCAGCGATGGGGCATATCGAATTAGCTCGCTGGGCCGATTGGATTATCGTTGCCCCCGCGAGTGCAGATTTTATGGCGCGTCTAGCACATGGGTTTGCTAATGATTTATTAACCACGTTATGTTTGGCCAGCAATGCGCCTATCTTATTAGCGCCTGCGATGAATCAACAAATGTGGCTGAATGCTGCAACCCAAGCTAATGTTGAATGCTTGCAAGCACGAGGCATTCAATTGCTAGGCCCAGCCGAAGGCTCCCAAGCTTGTGGTGAAGTGGGACCTGGTCGCATGGTAGAGCCGCTAGACTTAATACAATATTTAACCCAATTAACAGCGCCTAAATTATTAGTGAATAAACGTATTTTAATTACCGCAGGTCCGACACAAGAAAATATTGATGCGGTGCGTTATATCAGTAATTGTAGTTCGGGCAAAATGGGTTTTGCGTTAGCGCAAGCGGCGCAGGCGGCAGGTGCAGAAGTTACCTTAATTAGCGGGCCTGTGCAGTTAGCAACGCCGCATGGCGTTAAGCGGATTGATGTGCAAACAGCAGAACAAATGCACCAAGCAGTTGCCAACCGAATTAATCAATATGATATTTTTATTGCAACCGCCGCGGTGGCGGATTACCGCACTGAAAATGCCAGCCAGCAAAAACTGAAAAAAACCCAAGAGAAAATGCAATTAATACTTGAACGCACCACCGACATATTAGCAACCGTATCTCAACTGACTAAGCCACCTTTTACCGTGGGTTTTGCCGCTGAAACTGAAAATGTTATTGAATATGCTAAAGCTAAATTAAAACAAAAAAAATTAAATTTAATCGTGGCTAATCAAGTCGGTGATAAAAAAGGTTTTGAAGTGAATAATAATGAAGTCACTGTCATTTGGAATCATGGACAATTAGCCTTACCACTAAATTCTAAACAACATTTGGCTCAGCAATTAATTAAAATTATTGCCGAGCATTATTTTCTTTTACCAAAATAAAAAAGTTACTAATTATTATATTAATAGTGAGAATTAATCATGGAAAAAATTCAAGTAAAAATTTTAAATCCCAAAATTGGCAAAGAATATCCTTTACCACAATATGCGACGCAAGGTTCTGCTGGGTTAGATTTAAGGGCGTGTCTTGCTGCACCTTTACAATTAGCGCCAGGAGAAACTCAGCTTATTCCAACGGGTATTGCCATATATATCGGCGATCCTAAACTGGCTGCGGTCATTTTGCCGCGTTCAGGGTTAGGGCATAAGCACGGTATTGTGTTAGGCAATTTAGTAGGATTAATTGATTCAGATTATCAAGGCGAATTATTAATTTCCTGCTGGAATAGAGGGAATGATCATTTTACTATTCAGTCAGGCGAGCGCATTGCACAATTAGTATTTGTGCCAGTAACTCGTGCAGAATTTGATGTCGTGACTGAATTCACTGCGACTGAGCGTGGCACCGGTGGCTTTGGACATTCGGGCAGGCAATAAATAAAATACAGCAATCTAACTTTCTAACTCAATCGATTTTGGTCGAATTGAAACGCGTAATAAACGAATGCGCCGATTATCGGCGTGTAATACTTTAAAGCGAAATTGTTCTACTTGAACCGTTTCGCCACGTTTGGGTAAATGACTAAAAGCGTGCGAAACTAAGCCGCCAATCGTATCAAAACCATTAGGGGCTAACGCGGTATTAAAATATTGATTGAATTCTTCAATAGGCGTTAATGCTTTTACAATAAATTGCGTGCGGCTATATTGTTTAATAAAACCTTCATCATCAATATCATATTCATCTTCAATTTCACCGACAATTTGTTCTAACACATCCTCAATCGTCACTAAGCCGGCGACACCGCCGTATTCGTCCACTACCATTGCCATATGATTTCGATTGCGGCGGAATTCTTGCAATAATTTATCAAGCCGTTTACTTTCTGGCACAAAAACAGCAGGGCGTAAAATTTCCCGCATATTAAAATTGTTTTGCGTTTCTGGAGTGGTATAAGCTAATAAATCTTTTGCCAATAAAATGCCAATTACTTCATCTTTATTTTCACCAATCACGGGAAAACGTGAATGGCCCGATTCAATGACTTTCGGTAAAAAATCACTTAATTCTGTTTTTTCTTCCACCACAACCATCTGTGCACGTGGCACCATAATGTCACGAACCTGCATCTCAGAGATTTGCAAAACACCTTCAATCATTGCTAAGGCTTGTGCATCTAATAAATTGCGTTGTTCTGCATCTCGCAATAATTCTACTAATTGTTCGCGGTCTTGAGGTTCACGTAATAAAGCTTGGCTTAAACGTTCTAACCAAGAACGCGATTGAGCGGGTCTGGTGTCGTTAGACATGAATGGTTCCTGCAAAAATAAAATTATATTTCATAAGGATTAGCAAATCCTAGTTTCTCTAATAGTTTAATTTCAAGCTTTTCCATTTTTTCAGCATCGGCATTTTTAATATGATCATAACCTAATAAATGCAAAACACCATGCACTACCATATGCGCCCAATGGGCCAGCAAAAGTTTATGCTGCTCTTGCGCTTCTTTGGTGACAACCGGTGCGCATATGACAAGATCACCGAGTAAAGCTGAAGGTATGCCAGGCGGCGCTTCAAAAGGAAAAGATAATACATTGGTAGGGCCTGCTTTATGGCGATAAGTTTCGTTCAAATAAGCACTTTCTTTGTTAGCTACAATCCTAATGGTTATTTCTGCGGGTGCTATTTTTTGCTGCGTTAATACGGTGTTAATCCAACGTTGAAAATAATAACGACTCGGAACATTAGAATTTTTTGTCATTAATTGTAGTGCTAAGCGATAATTATTGATGGTTTTCGTATTTGTCATAAGCTTGTAAAATACCTTGTACTAAAGGATGGCGCACAATATCACTGGTTTCAAAATAAGTAAAACTTAAGCCTTTAACCTCTTTTAAAATCTCTAAACAATGTCTCAAACCAGATTCAGTATTTTTAGGTAAATCAGTTTGTGTGATGTCCCCGGTAACCACCACTCTAGAATTAAAACCAATGCGCGTTAAAAACATTTTCATTTGTTCTTTGGTGGTATTTTGGCCTTCATCTAAAATAATAAATGAATCATTTAAGGTGCGGCCGCGCATATAAGCTAAGGGCACAATCTCTATTATGTGGCGCTCAATTAAGCGGGACACATCATCAAATCCCACCATTTCATACAGCGCATCATAAAGCGGGCGAAAATAAGGATCGACTTTTTGCGCAAAATCTCCCGGCAAAAAACCTAATTTTTCACCGGCTTCCACGGCAGGGCGTACTAATAAAATACGGCTTATCTGTTCATTTTCTAATGCAGCAACAGCGCAAGCAACTGCTAAATAAGTTTTACCGGTGCCAGCGGGCCCAATTCCAAAATTAACATCATGCGATAAAATATTTTTCACATAACGTTCTTGGTTCGGAGTGTGAGGTTTTATGGGAGTGTGTCGAAGTAAGTTAATTTGGGTCATTGCCGGAGTTTCCTCGCGCTGTGAATGATTTGCCAAGGCTTGGCATAAAAACAAGTGCACAATAGCAGGCGTAAGCGCTTTGGCACTGGCTGTTTCAGTATAGAGCTGTAATAAAAGTTGCTGAGCTGCTTTAACGGCAGCCTCAGCGCCATAAAGTTGGAAGTGATGACCACGATTGTGAATTTCAATCTTGAGTTGTCGCTCAATTTGTCGCAGGTGCTCATCGCACTGGCCGCAAAGATTAGCAAGGCGGCGATTGTCGATAGGAAGTAAGTCAATACTAGTCTGTTGTAGTTTCTTCAAGTGTTTTTTATAAATTAAGTTAGCAACAATTATACTTCGACAGTATAACAAATTTTATAATTTGGGTGGAATAATTTAGTGAGAGCAAAGAAAAAGGTGCCGATAGCGGCACCTTTTTTAATATCACAATTTTAAAATTAGGCTTTGAAATAGCGAAGTTTTGCGTTTTCCACTGGATGTTCATTAACACAAGACACCGCATTTTCTGGGCTACTTCTTAACAAGGGTGCTCTCTCTTGAGCTGGCAAATAACGCCGGAAAAACCACGTTCTCGGTTTTTCTGCAGGAGCAAGTGCTGCCCACTTCAATAAATTTCCGGTTTCTTCAGGAGTATAACTTACTAATTTGGCGGCTTTAGTGTGGTCGCTTTGGTAAAGCGCCTTGAGATCGGCAACCAATAAATCTTCTTTAAATCGCGTGACCAATCCTATCGAATTCGCCAAATTAATACACTTTTGAATATACGCTTGAGCTTCTTTATCCGCTGAAAAATAACGCGCTGTTCCTACAGCGGCCGCTAAACCACCAAATAAGCCTAGGCAGCCATTAAAGAAAATAGTGCTCCAGCCAATGAGCTCATCGACTCTATGATCGAAATTGTTATGGATAGAAGGACAATTTTCCGTATATAGCTTTTGACTAGTGACGCCAGAATCAAAAGCGGTGCCAGCGGCGGCTATCGCAATAATCAGGCCGTAAAAACCAGCAACACGCCACACCAGTGGTACATTAAAGTGTAACTTATTCTCTTTTTGGCTCACAGAATTAAAAAACTTCTGCGCCACTTTATAGCCGGAAACCAAGCTTAAATAAGCAATAACCAGCTGCAAACCCACCGATTCACTCCATAACAATTTTTCATCTTGTTGTATTAAATCTTGCAAGGCTTGTTTATTAGAGCAGGCATAACCTACGCTACCAACGGTGGCCAGCAGCCCAACTAACATGCCGGCGCCAGAGTGGGCAAAGGAAGTGATATAATTTAAAGCGTTAGTGGCAAAACTTTTTTCATGCGCTTTGAAATCAGGCAAAAGATCCGCCAAGGTGGCAAGTGCATTATCGGCAGAAACATGGTTTAAATTAGCAAGCTTGCTTTTATCATTAAGGATTATTTGCTTTATTTTTTCTAAATTTTTCTTAAAGCCTTTTTTAAGCAAATGGACGGCCAGCTTTCTTTCTTGTTCATATTGATCAACAGGGCGCAACACATTGGTTAATAAACTAGCAGGAAGCAGCAGTGTTTTAACAATGGTGCCAATGTGGTCTCTATCAAACATCAATAACGAACAGGCATATAATGGAACATTACCTACAAATACAACGCTGCCTTTACCAATTTTTTGCCATAGAGGGCCTTTCGCTAGATTATAAGTAGCGGCACCCTGTGGAGCAGAAGTCGCCATGGTGCCAATGACAACCACAGACCATTTAGCAAGTCTACGTAAAGCAGATGGCTTATTTTCATGTTCGGAATAGCGGCTAGTAAATTCAGCACTAAAGGCATCAACTGTTTCATCGCCGCCCCAAACATTTTGAATGAAATTAGCGGATAAACTGCTAATAATGGCTGCAGTACCAGCAGCCTTGGCGCCTTCCCAAAATAAAAGTAATGGTAATGCACCAACAACAACAGAAATAGCCATTTTGCCTGCAACATATTTTTTGCTAGGTTTGTCAGTGCTATTAATAGTATCTGCCAGGTCTTTAGCAAATGCTTGAATAGGCAAAGCTTGTATTAGGCTGGGTTCGCTATCAGTAGACGAAGTGAGTGTTTCAGTGGCCACTATGCTTTGGCTATTATCCATAGAATTAATAGTAGTATCTTCCATAGACCCTGATTGCTTAAGTATTTCAGTTTCATTGTTTTTCATGCTAATTATCTCCCATAAGGCAAGCTTGCTATCTCATGCCAATATATATTCCTCTAGTTTAGAAGGTGTTAGTAAAGTTAACCATTAAATGCGTTAAATGGCTTTAAGCAATGGGTGATTATTGGTGTCAGTGAATGACAAAGAGGGGCGTGATGTTTTGTGGGGGAGAGGCAAGAATTTTAGCAAAAGAAACCATGCCTATTGATTTTTTCAAAGAGGCAGAAAAAAATATTTAGAATATCAATTTGATAATATTATTACTCCTAGCTACCGGCAAAAATTATCAGGTTGTTCAATGGGGGAAGAGTTTGAAAAACAAAGCGCAACACCAGCCAATCATCGAGCATTAACACTAAGGTAAAAACTTTTAGCAAAAGAGAAGCCATATAGATTTGAAAATCCATTTCAAATCTATATTTTTGCTTTATGCTAGGTAGTATATTGAGGCACCTTGGATGAAGGTTGGTTATTAAGTAGTGGTTCTGTTTCTGACTTTGTATCTTGCGACTCAGTTTCACCTGGAGCTTGAGGGAAAAAATTGCCGTGATATTTTTTGCGATCAACCCATATTGATGGTTTGGTATTGCTATCCGTACTCTCCTCATTAATAAGCATCACGTGCTCATCCTTACCACTCATATGATGTTCTATTAAGTCAACCAGCGCTTGATAATCGGAACCTTGCATTTTATCTTGCAAAATAGCAAAAAACTGATTGCAAAACGTGGGGTAGGTGTCTTTATTCTGATATAAATAAATACAAATTTCACGAAAACTCTTTATGGTCATTTTATCGATTAAAGCGCTGATCTTACGCACTTCTGCTACAAAGTTAGTTAATCGTCTAACATCATCAGAGCCGAAATATTTACCATAAGTGATGTAACTATCGTCTTTAAGTGCATTTGTAAAATGACCATTAATAACACCAGCAGCAACGGCACCATCTATGCCTGAGATAACGCTAGCGGCTTTACTGTTAGTTTGGAGAATAATATTTTCATAATTTGCTTTAGCATTAGTACCGCCAGCAAAAATAGAGAAGCCTCCAATAAAATAACCAATCCGTCTGGGGGCGTTGGGGGCGACATGATCAGCTAGTGTGGTAGAGCCGCTCATTAAATCTTCTCCCACTTTCTTACCAGCGAGATAACTAAGGCCAGTGAAAGGAACCACTGTTAAAAAAGCTGATAGATAGCCAAATCCTTTTCCGGCCGCTTTCGTGCCGCCTACAAGGGAGTCTAGTACATAACCCATGGATGAAGGCAGTAAAACACCAAGGGAGAGATATTTAAAAAGCCATCTGTTTGTGCTCTCGATTGGTGCATGCTGTATATACTGTACATAGGGTTGTTTGAAATTAATTGCTATATCATCATCAGTTTGCGTTACCTCATAGCGGTTATCGGGGTTATTATTATTTTCATCAGAATTAATTTTATTAATGGTGATGTTTGAGGTATCTCTGGATAAAGCTAGCAATTCAAAAAAGACCGTGAAGAATTTTGCTTCGCCTTCTATGTCCTTGGTCTTATCTAAAATGCTGGTAAATTTATGGCTAATGGTTGATTTGTCGAGTTGTAGAAAACTATTAATTTGCTGGTTTAAATAGTTTGCTATTATCCCTTTAGACTGTTCGTATAAAGTCAAATCTCTAGGGAGGTAGATCGATTGTACGCTTAGCCAATTGATTGGCATATTGGCTACGCTAGATAGCCCCGCTAAAAGGTAATTTACTCCGGCATTAAATGGGCCGTCTGTAGCGCCTATAAAAAAGGCGGGAATGACCGAGCCTATCGTAAAAACGGCATCAAACATAATTCTACCAATTCTTAAAGCTATTTCTTTTTTGGTTGGATTCGCTTTATTAATCAAATGGTGTTCTTCATCAGAAAGGTTCCAATAATACTTTCCGAAATGATCAATTAACTCTTTAATACTATAGGCGCCTAAGCAGAGATTCTCACCAGCACCAGAGGCTACCATGAAGCTTTTGATGATGGTCATTACGACTTCACCCGTTTCTGAATTTACATTCAGTAGTTCTGCTAAAAGTTTGCCTGCATTCCAGGCGGAAGGCACATAAAAATAAGCAGCTAGCCCGCCAACAAAGAGAGCAACACTAAGTGTGCCCCAGTTGCTTTTGAGTAAGTCAATTTTTTTTACGGGGTCGGCATTATAATCTTTTTCTAATGCGCTAAGAGGGCCGTCGATGAGCAGAGCATCAGTAAAAGCTGTTACGGAAGATCTATAGATCCTTTTGTCTTGTATTTTGCCTTGTATAGGGGGAAGTTTTTCATCTTGTTCAATTAGTGGTATGTATCCCGCATCACTATCACTATGGGTTTCAACCGAGAGGTTAAGTTCTTTTTGGAGATTCTTGAAATTTTCAATGACCTCAGATTCACTTTCCAGATTCACATTTTTTTTAGGATCTTCCATTTTAATAATACCCCCGAGTTTTAATTATTGATTAGTTTTTTATATTAAGATAATAGTATTTTTTAGTTGTATACAGAGAAGCGCTTAAGATAAAGCTACTTAAAATTGCTAGATTTAAGTAGCTTTGAATGGCGAAAAGATTAAGCGGTAAGCGCCTTCATGCGTGACTCAACCTGCTCTTTAAAAGAAGTATCATCACCTAGGTCTTTAACTAAATACTTAACTGAAGCTAACATTGATTCGGTATTTTTGTAAATAAGTCTTGCTTGGCTATCCAGTATGTAGTGATACCATTTTCGTTCATTTATTTCACTATGGATTTTTTTCAAGTCTGCGTAAGCTGACATAAAGCCATCTGTGCTTTTATTACTTATCGATTCTTTAATTGAAGATGCAACGTAAGAAAGTTTATGAGATTGATCGATATTTTTGTTGACTGTTGCTTTGCTTACGAAGAAAGTAGGCGACTTTTGTGCTAAAACACTTTGCATGGTCTCTAACGCTTGGTTTTGTATATTAATTATTTTGCTCAGTAGTCTATTGCCAGGTGCATGGGTGTGAGTAAGCGCATTAATTGCTTTATCAACAGTTGCTTTAATATTTTCTTTTTGTTCATTTTGCTTAATTTTATCCTGAATAATGATAGTGTTCTCGTCTTGAATAGTTTTTTCACTAAGGTCTATTTTGGTTAGCTGTAATGTTTTTTGAATGTCTAGCATTGTAGAGGCGACCGTGCTAATTCCCTCTTCGATAGCGCTCTCTTGCGCTGTAGTGTCATTTATAGCCGCATTAATGCCAGAAAATTGTACGTCAACGGTATTCAATGTGTTTTGTATGCGAGTTAAAGCGGGTTGCAATGTTAAAAATATTTGCCGCTCTTCGGGGGAAGAAGCCGTGTTGTTTACTGCCTCGCTTATAAGGGTGGTAAGTTCCCCGCATTTAACATAGTTGGGATCCGTCTTTATTTTATTTTTAATTTTGTTTGCTTGTTCAGCGCCAAGTCGAATTTCAATAAATGTTAGCATATAAGCCCATAAATTTGCCTTGGCATTTTCCGTAAGTTCAAAAAAGACGTCATATGACTGGTTATTTTTTCGAAGCGCTTTTGTGGATACTGCTCTTTTTTTCTTGCCGATAATTTCTTCTTGCAATTTATGAAGGGCGACGATTTGATTTGCCAGCTTTGTTTCGCCAGAAGCTTGAATTATTAAAGTAATATTGTTTTCCTGAGTATAGGCATTTCCAATGATTTGTTGAGTTTTGTCTTTATCCGTTAATTGATTAATCACATTGTGAAATACAGGTAATTGCTTTGCAATGTTATGATAAAGATACTCAATGCAATAATCCTGTCTTTTTGAAGGATCGGTTTCTTTGAGTTTGTTGTATAACTGTTCAGCTATTGGCGTTAAGTCTTTATGTTTAAATGCTTCATGTTTCTTAAAGCCTTTATTTTTTTCAATTCTATCGAGCGTGAATAATATAAGTGAGGCAAAGCTTTCTAGCTTATCATAGGCTTGAAGCAGCTCGTTATTAAGT